>JBDSRT010000295.1:0-5325 GCA_039929165.1 Ginsengibacter sp. | reverse complement strand
TGGTTCTGGTATTTATAACCAGGAGTTATTTTTTCTCAAAGCTTCTTACAGGTGCAGTTGTAGCTGCAGGTGCTGGTGAAGGTGTGCTTGAGCTCCTGGAATTACTGCTTGAACTGTTATTGTTAGAATTCGTGTTACTTCTGCTTGGCTCGTAAGTCCGGCTGCTGGAATTATCAATATTACGAGACCCACTTGTAGTAGAAGGCATATAAATCCTTCTGGTCCTGTTGTTGGGTGTATATGGTTGCTGAACGGTGCCTGGAGGACTTTGTGGAATTAATATTCTAACCTTTCCTGTTTTAGGGTCCACCGTTGTATTTGGTGGCACTGATGCAGGATTGCGGTAAGAATCTAAATTGAATTTTCTTGGCTTGTAATACTTGGGTGCTTTACCG
The DNA here is from genome assembly GCA_039929165.1 of Ginsengibacter sp. GTDB lineage: Bacteria > Bacteroidota > Bacteroidia > Chitinophagales > Chitinophagaceae > Ginsengibacter. The sequence goes on along the minus strand of JBDSRT010000295.1, from coordinate 4,930 downwards.
GTCTTAGGGTCAATATAAACCGGTGACGTACCGTTTGGATATGTCCCGTATGGGTATATTCCATAAGGATAATTATAACCATAAGGATAGTTGTTATATTGATAATTATCGTAGCGTCTTTCCCTTCTGGACCGGCGTACATAAACATCCGGATAAGTTGAAGGTCTGTCATAGCCTACTGAATTATCATAAATCACACGGTCATTATCAGTTCGGGTGTTTACATACACGCCACCTTTTGCAACGGGTGAGTAATAAACATCGTCCGGTGTTTGGGTTGTGCGATATGAGGTAGAACAGCTGGTGATACCGGCGATTAACAAAAAGCCTAGTAAATATTTGGTGCTCATGGCAATGCTTTTATCGTTAAAAATGAAGTAGTTATTTTTGTAAATCTCAGATTTAATTTCCATATACAATTTACTTATTGTAAGACGGGAAAAATTGAGGAATGCTGTTAAAAGATAGCCAAAGCAAATGCCAAATTTTAAAGGCAATTACCTGGTGTAAATGAAGTGTATAATGAGTAAAGAAATTACTGCCCGGGATAAGGATTATTCTCAATGGTATAACGATCTGATTATAAAAGGAGGCCTCGCAGATTATAGTGCTGTTCGGGGTTGTATGGTAATTAAACCTTACGGATACGCACTTTGGGAAAACATGCGTGACCAGCTTGACAAAATGTTTAAAGACACCGGTCATCAAAATGCCTACTTTCCTCTATTTATTCCAAAAAGTTTTTTAAGCAAAGAGGCAGCACACGTTGAAGGTTTTGCCAAAGAATGTGCAGTAGTTACACATTATCGCCTTAAAAATGATCCGGATGGCGGCGGCATAGTGGTAGATCCTGAAGCCAAACTTGATGAAGAACTGATTGTTCGTCCGACATCAGAAACAATTATATGGAACACTTATAAGACCTGGATAAAATCTTACCGGGACTTGCCTTTACTTATTAATCAATGGGCAAATGTTGTACGGTGGGAAATGCGGACAAGATTGTTTTTGAGAACAACTGAATTTCTTTGGCAGGAAGGCCACACGGCGCATGCTACAGCACAGGAGGCTGTAGATGAAACCATACAGATGTTGAATATTTATGCAGAGTTTGCGGAAGACTACATGGCAATGCCGGTAATTAAAGGCGTGAAAAGCGCAAACGAACGCTTTGCCGGTGCAGAGGATACCTATTGTATTGAGGCATTAATGCAGGATGGCAAAGCTCTACAGGCAGGCACTTCACATTTTCTGGGCCAAAATTTTGCCAAAGCATTTGATGTTCAATTTGCAGATAAACAAAATAAACTGGATTATGTATGGGCCACTAGTTGGGGCGTAAGTACAAGATTGATCGGCGCTTTGGTTATGGCACATAGCGATGATGAAGGTTTGATCCTTCCGCCGAAAATTGCACCTATCCAGGTTGTGATTATTCCCATTTTTAAAGATGAAGAACAGAAATCAAAAATTGACGAAAAGGTTAAAGAATTTATGACTCAATTTAAAGCGCTTGGCATTCGTGTGAAATACGATGACAGCGATCATACACGGCCGGGTTGGAAGTTCGCCGAATATGAAATGAAAGGGGTGCCTGTGCGTATTGCTATTGGTGTTAGAGATCTGGAAAAAAATGTGGTTGAAGTAGCACGCCGGGATGATAAAACCAAAACGCAGGTCAGCGTTGATGGTCTTGCTACAACAATTTCAGTTTTACTGAATGACATCCAATCAAATATCTATAACAAAGCGAAGCTTTTTAGAGATAATAATATTTATAAAGCAGAAAGTTGGGAGGAATTTGAGAAAATGCTTGACGGAAAAGGCGGTTTCATATCCGCACATTGGGACGGCACGTCAGAAACAGAAGAGAAGATCAAAGAACTTACAAAGGCGACCATACGTTGTATTCCCCAAAATAACATGCTGGAAGAAGGCATTTGTATCTATTCAGGCAAACCAAGTACTCAAAGGGTTTTATTTGCCCGGGCTTATTAATTGAATAAAAAAATTAGTTAATGAGTGATGACATCCAGCCAGATCTATTACCTGATGAACTGGAGATAACCCAATCGTTCCGAATTTATTTATCTGATCTTTCTAGATGGGCCAAATTCCTGGCAGTAATTGGCTTTATGTGGTGCAGCTTGTTATTTGCAGGTGCTTTCGGCGTGGGCTACTTTATAAATGTGACTCATTCAAGATTACAGTCGTTGTCCCAAACAATTACAGCCTTATTCGTTTTGTTTGCAGTAATGTGGGTTTATCCCTGCATTTATCTCAATAAATTTTCAAATAATATTTCCAAGGCGCTCAAAGAAAACAACCAGGATGTTTTAGAAGATGGCCTGCAAAATCTGAAATCAGCCTTCCGGCTATTCGGCATTGTTACCGGCGTTATTCTTACGCTATGGCTAAGCATATTTATTATATTCTTTTCTTCAGGCTTTTGATTAATCCTTAGTTGCCAGGAAATTATAATCCTCTAATAGCTTTTCTAAAAATTCAATGTCATAAAGGTTGGTTTGTACCTTCAAAACTTCTTTAATCTTACTGGCTACACGATTACAGGTTGCAGAATTGTGCGTTTTATAAAACTGGTTCACTACCGCTTTTATAGTGTTAATATCACGGTCAGTAAGCTTAAGCACTTCCGGGAAAAGCACTTTATAATCATTAATAGTTATGTTCATAAAGATAGTGTCGTTTACTGACAGGTTAGTTTTTGTATTTACAATAACCGTGTTGGCTGCTACATCGCCTAAGCGCTGATGTTTCTTAGTGATGGCAATAATCAGTACAACCAGCAAGCCGAGGAAGCCGGTGATGAATGAGTAAACGATAATACTTTCCCTCGAAAAAAATGTATATCCAAACAGGAAAGGCCATTCAAAAGCTTTAAACATCCAGCGAATAATATATTGACCAATAGACGGTTCGCCACCTTCAACGTTGAGCACTCTTATACCCATTGCTTTTTTCCCTAATGTTTGTCCATGCAATAATATCTCACACACTAAAGAGTATAACAGCATTGGCAGCGATATGGTGAGAATGTCAATACCTATGCGGCTTTTGAGAGTGCTCATACTTACATCAAAGCCACCATAGTAAATAATTTTCATTATAAAAAAATACCCAAGCAGTATAAAAAAATCAATCAGGTAAGCCAGTATCCTTTTTTGAAGTTCTGCTGTTTCAAACTCAAGATCAACATTAAAAGGTGTAGGGATCTGCACTACCGACATGTAGCAAAATTAGGTGGAGGCTGAATGTAAAATGTAAAGGTAAAGAACCGTTAAAAAACTAAGAAGTAAGTATCAGTATCTATTATATCTCTGAACATCTATTAATTATTGATAGCCTTAATATTGATCTGGTTTTCCATTTTATATTACCTATAACGCTCCTTTACTATCAAACGGGAATGTGTATTTTTATGTTATGCGTGAGGCAAGATTTATTAAGAAGAATGTTGAAAAATGGAACACTTATCAGCACACGGAAACCAATGATCCTGATGAAACTGCTGAACGTTTTATTACGCTCTTAGATGATCTGTCTTATGCCAAAACATTTTATCCCAAAAGCAAGGTAACTGCCTGGATAAACGGTATTGCAGCCAGCACTTATCAAACCATTTACCAGAATAAAAAGGAAAAGTTTTCCCGCATTACCAATTTCTGGAAGTATGAATTGCCTTTACTCATAAAGCAATACCATAAAATATTGCTGTTCACGTTTATGTTGTTTTTATTTTTTGTTTTGATTGCCGTAACCTCTTGTATACTTGATAGGAATTATGCCGAAAGTTTTTTTGATAATAATGTTCAGCGTGGCTATTATGATGACACTGTAGAACGTATTCAAACTGGCGATCCTTTCGGTGTGTATAAAGATGACAATCCTTTTTCAATGTTTATTCGCATTGCGTATAATAATATCAGTGTGGCCTTTAAAGCCGTTATCTCAGGTATTTTTTTTGGCATTGGCACCCTCATCCTAATGTGGCAAAATGGCCTTATGCTTGGTTGTTTTCAATACATATTTTTTGAACAGGGTGTTGGCTGGCAATCTGTACTGGTGATATGGATTCACGGCACCTTGGAAATCAGCGCTATTGTAATTGCGAGTTGTGCCGGCTTAATTCTCGGCTCCGGTTTTCTTTTTCCCGGAACATTTACAAGAACACATTCATTTTTGGTGGCCGCAAAAAATGCGATGAAAATTTGCATTTGTCTTATTCCCATCTTTATTGTCGCAGCATTCTTTGAAAGTTACATCACCCACTTAATGAGCAATGCTTTTGATAAAGACACTACCAATATTGGGTTGCCGTTGCCGGTAAGTATTTTAATACTTTCAGGATCTCTGGCGTTCATCATTTGGTACTTTATTATCTATCCCAGCAAAGTGTATAAAAGCGGCTACAGGATGATTAATGGTACAGTCGTGAACCATCTAATCAATAAATAATGCTTAAGCTTCTGACTACTATCTTTTGCTTCAGCTTTGCCATAATCGTTTATGCGCAGGATACTGACGCCTACGTTGACTCAACTTTGATAGATACTGATATTCCCAAAAATGATGAGCCTTACACAATTGACACAACAGTTTCTCAATATAGCTTTATAACCAACGATGATTCAGTAAAAAACTATGGTGCCCGGAAAGATTTTCCTTATATGAAAAACCTCGATAGCATATTTAAAACTATCGGTAAGATGCCTGTTGATACCGTTGATCTTGACGGTCAAGGAACGACGTCAAAGCCTGCAAGGGCAGGCCAGGTAAAATCTATTTCAACGTTTTCTATCTCACCTTTTTTAAGACTTATCCTCTGGATTGCTGCTATTGCTTTCCTTATATTTATTATCTACCGGCTTTTTGCTAAAGGAAATGTATTTAGCGCTTCTTCTGTCAGAAC
>JBDSRT010000294.1:0-2849 GCA_039929165.1 Ginsengibacter sp. | reverse complement strand
GATAAGCTTATGAAGTATAAAGTTCGCTACGACATCAGATTCAGAAAGAAGGATGACACTTATATAAGGATACTTTACCAGGGTTGCATGCTGGAGCATGACGATTCTGGCAGAATGGTTAGAACGTTTAGCGTACACACGGACATAACTTATCTAAAGAAGGAAGGCCGCCCGGTATTATCTTTTATTGGCCTGGAGGGCGAGCCTTCCTTTATTGATGTTGGTGGTGCAAATATTTATCACGAAAGCAAAAATGATCTTACACATCGTGAAAAGCAGGTACTAAAATTATTAATTGAAGGAAAGCTTAGTAAAGAGATCAGCAGCCAGCTAAAAATCTCCAAGCAAACCGTAGATACACACCGTAAGAATATGCTGCATAAAAAAAAGCTAAACAATACCAATGAGCTTATCGCCAAAGCCATTAGCCATGGCTGGATATAATGATAATTTGTTATCATATCAACAACAATAATTATTAAATACCTCTACAACAATTTCTTAATAGGGAAGGGTAAAGGAGTGTTGAATATTTGAGTCTTATCTTGTGTGAAAATCCTGCTTGTGCACAAATTTTTCATCATTGCAATTTTATCATATTCATCAACCGCCTTTGCCCAAACTACCATCAAACCTGATCCCATTATTGCAAACATGGTTCAGCAGGTGTCACCCGATTCTTTAAAATCATACATCAACATATTGGTGGGCTTTGGCACAAGAAATACACTTAGTACACAATCTGACGATAAACGAGGTATTGGTGCAGCAAGAAAATGGGTGCTTAAAAAATTTAATGAATTTGCCAAAGCCTCTAACGGCAGACTTACTGCTTATGTTGATACTACAACGCTGCGGCCTGATGGCAAACGTGTTGATGTACCATTTGTGCTTGGCAATGTAGTAGCCATATTAAAAGGTGCCGATACAGCAGACAAAAGATTTTTTTTAATCAGTGGTCACCTGGATAATATGCGCAGCAATGTAATGGATCGTGTTGGCGATGCACCCGGTGCAAATGATGACGGCAGTGGTGTTAGTGCTGTGCTTGAATGCGCCAGGATCATGAGCAAAAAAACATTCGGCGCATCAATAATTTTTATTGCCGTAAGCGGTGAAGAGCAGGGGTTGCTCGGCGCAAATTTCATGAGTGAAAAATCTAAACAAAGTAACATCAACATTGAGGCTGTGCTCAATAACGATATTATGGGTAGTAACAACAGTAATGAAACCAATATTATTAATAATACACAGGTACGAATATTTAGCGAAGGCTTACCTGCTTTTGAAACGGAAAAAAATGCCATAAATATTCGTTCGCTTGGGCTGGAAAATGATGGTAAAGCCAGGCAACTGGCGAGGTATGTAAAAGAAGTTGGTGAACGTTATGTTGATAATTTAGAGGTGGTAATGATCTATCGTAATGATCGTTTTTTACGAGGCGGAGATCATTTGCCTTATGTGCAGCGTGGTTTTGCAGCGGTGCGTATAACAGAAATGAATGAAAATTATACACGTCAGCACCAGGACGTGAGAGTAGAAAATAATATTCACTACGGCGATTTGCCTCAGCATATTGATTTCGAATATCTAAGGAAAAATTCGGCTTTAAACTTAGCTGTACTTTCTAATTTAGCCAGCGCTCCCGGCATGCCCGATTCTGTAAAAATTGACGTAAAGAATTTAAGTAATACAACTTATCTCACCTGGCAAAAACCTTCCTTTGGTAAAGCCGATGGTTATTATGTTTTAGTAAGAGAAACCACCAGCCCGGTCTGGCAGAAAAAGTATTTTACAAAAGACACTAATATGCGTTTACCCTTTTCAAAAGACAATTACTTTTTTGCTGTTCAAAGTGTTGGTAAAGAAGGTAATGAAAGCCTTGCAATCGTGCCGTCGGTAAGTAGGTAAAGTCAGTAGGTCATTGGGTTAATAGTCAATGGTTAGTAGGTCATTAAGTCAATCGTCAGTAGTAAAATATTGATATTTTAAACTCAATGACTAATGACAACTGACCAAAGACTATTGAAAGATTAACCTTTCAAAAGCTTTTACGATATTAAATTTGAGCTACATAAAAAATCCTTTACAAATGAAACTAATTATTACCTCTTGTTTTATTTTAATAACATATCTGGGCTTTGCTCAAAAAGATTCTTCGCTAAACGGGCTTTTTAAAAAGGCTACGAAAGTTTTTAATCAAAAACAAAACGGTTCATCTCTTTCTGCTTCGGAAATAGCTGATGGCTTAAAAGAAGCGCTATCTATCGGTGCACAAAAAAGTGCTGATCAATTATCTGCTGCCGATGGTTTTTTTAAAGATGCCGCCATTAAAATTTTAATGCCGCAGGAAGCGCTTACTGTTGAGAAAAAATTACGGGCCGTAGGCTTAGGCAACCTGGTGGATAAAGCCATATTAAGCATGAATCGAGCTGCCGAAGATGCCTCCAAATCCGCCGCACCGATTTTTTTATCTGCAATTAAAAACCTCACTGTTAATGATGCTATTGGTATTTTAAGGGGCACTGATACTGCAGCAACCTCATACCTTAGAAGAAGTACAACATCAGAACTGTTATCAGCTTTTACACCCATTATTGAAACCTCTTTACAAAAGCTGAATGCAACAGAATATTGGGAAGATGTTTTTACAGCCTATAACAAAATTTCATTTAATAAAGTGAATACAGATCTCAATGGATTTGTTACAGGGAAGGCCATTGATGGGTTGTTTTATTATGTAGCTACAGAAGAGAAAAACATTCGTAAAAACCCTGCTGAAAGAGTAACAGGCTTGCTAAAAAAAGTGTTCGGCAGCAATTAATATCGTAAAATATCGGTTAAAGTAA
>JBDSRT010000293.1:0-3754 GCA_039929165.1 Ginsengibacter sp. | reverse complement strand
ATCATTTCCGGTGGTAAATCCGAACCGGTAAAAGACCGGCTTATGAAACTTGGCATACAGGACGTTTTTTTGAACGTGCAGGACAAGATAGAGACACTGACAAAATATGCAACCAACAAAAATATCTTACCAGACGAAATACTTTTCATGGGTGATGATATACCTGATTATTATTGCATGAAAAAAGTTGGCCTTGCCTGTTGTCCGAAAGATGCAGCATCAGAAATTAAATTAATCAGCAATTATATATCCCCTTTTAAAGGCGGGGAAGGTTGTGTTAGAGATGTTATAGAGAAAACGATGAAACTTCATGGTAAATGGGAGATATTTGAGGAGACTCCGGCTATATAATCCCTTTTAACACCTTTCAAATTTATAACAGGTAATGAAATTACTTGCTGCTTTTTTTAAATTAATAAGGTGGCGTAACCTGGTATTCATAATCCTTACGCAAGTATTATTTTACTTCTTTATCATTCCTTTTGTGTATCGTAGTTCATCATTTGCTCAGCAAACTGTTTTGTCATTAGCAAATTTTTGGTTACTGGTGGCAGCGTCTGTTTGTATAGCTGCCGCCGGCTATGTAATTAATGATTATTTTGATTTATCTATTGACAGGGTCAACAAACCCTCTAGACTTATTATAGAACGAATAATCAAGAGAAGGTGGGCAATTGTTATGCATATAGTCCTGTCGGCTATTGGCTTGGTGTTGAGTCTGTATGTAGGTTATAAGATTTCAAATATTTCGATCCCGGTTTTTAATTTAGTTTCCATAGTTGCCTTATGGTTGTATTCAACCACTCTTAAGAAAAAATTATTAATAGGCAACATTGTTATTTCTCTATTAACTGCGTGGGTTATTATGGTGTTAGCGGTGGCAATATACAGGTTCAGCTACATTGATTCTGTAACACATGAATTTGTTGCTACTCAATTATTGAAATTATCAATTCTATATTCAGGCTTTGCTTTTATCATTTCATTAATTAGGGAAGTTGTAAAAGACATCGAAGATATTAGAGGAGACAAAAAATATGGCTGTAAAACAATGCCGATAGTTTGGGGTGTGCCGGCCGCAAAGGTTTTTACCGGTGTGTGGCTTGTTGTGCTGATCAGCGCTCTCATTGTATTACAATTTTATATGTTACAATTAGGTTGGCTTATTTCATCAGTCTATACTGTAGTGTTGCTAATAATTCCATTAATATGGATATTGAAAAAATTATATGATGCCAACAATCATGCACATTATCATACAATAAGTTCTGCTATAAAAATAGTAATGCTTCTTGGAGTTTTATCAATGATCTTCTTCAGACTATACATGTAATTTCCATGTCTCAAATTATTTTAGCCTCTCAATCTCCCAGACGACAGCAATTATTGAAACAGGCAGGAGTTGATTTTAAAACTGTAATTGCAGATACTGATGAAACTTTCCCTGCGGCGTTATCTATCGAAGAAGTAGCTACGCACATAGCAACAGAAAAAGGGAATAAGGTATTGGCTATGCAAGATGGCCAGCAAGATGCCATCATTATATCAGCTGACACCATTGTGGTGCTAAACCAGGAGATCATTGGCAAACCGAAAAACGCTCAACAAGCTATAGACATTCTTAAAAAAATCAGTGGTAAGGTGCATCATGTTATAACCGGTGTAGCCATAATGTCTAAAACAAAAAGAAAATTTTTTGTTGAAACAACTGAAGTCGAATTTTATGATTTAGATGACAATGACATTAATCATTATGTGGATATATACAAACCCTTTGACAAAGCGGGTGCTTATGCCATCCAGGAGTGGATTGGTTTGATTGGTATCAAAAGTATTAAAGGAGATTTTTATAATGTAATGGGCTTGCCCGTGAGCAGATTGATAAGAGAATTAAAGTTGTTTTCTCCAGATAAAATTTCTATTTAGTGCCTTAAAAAGCGATGACTGAAAAGTTGCTGCACTTCATTTGGCAATTTCAATATTTTAGTAGTATCGGCCTTCTCACTACACAAGATGAAACTGTTCAAATCATTCACCCCGGCACATTGAACCATAACCAGGGACCAGACTTTCTATCAGGGAAAATAAATATCTCAGGAAATGTATGGGCCGGCAACATTGAGCTACACGTACGATCTTCAGACTGGTTGCTTCATGATCATTCATCAGACAAAAATTATAATAATGTTATCTTACATGTAGTGTGGCTTGATGACAGAGATATCACAGTAAAAAATAACAGAGCCATTCCAACGCTCGAGTTACAATCAAGAGTGTCTAACCTGTTACTTGCGAAGTATAATGATTTAATGCAAAGCCATACATTCATTCCCTGTGAAAATCAAATTCATCAGGTGAACCCTGTAATAATAACCGGATTAAAAAACCGGATGCTGGCAGAACGTTTGCATGAAAAATCTATGGAAGTCCGTGCCTACTTAAAAGCTACCAATAACAACTGGGAAGAATGTTTTTGGTGGGTGATTGCTGCCGGCTTTGGTTCTACGCTAAATAAAGACCAGTTTAGACAAGTTGCACAATCGCTGCCGCATATATTATTGGCTAAGCACAAAAATCAGCCTTTACAAATCGAGGCATTAGTATTTGGACAGGCAGGTTTATTAGATCATGACTTTACTGACAGTTATCCTGTAATGCTTAGGAAGGAATATAATTTTCTGACAAAAAAATACAGTCTGGAAAAAGCTAATGCTCCGCTATTCTTTCTCAGGATGCGGCCGGCAAACTTTCCTACAATTAGGCTGGCCCAGCTCGCCGTTCTTATCAGCAAAAGTTCTCATTTGTTTTCTATGATAAAAGAGGCAACAACTTTGTCAGAAATTAAAAACTTCTTTACGTTAGAAGCAAATGATTACTGGCACTATCATTACACCTTTGACGAGCTGTCACCATTTAAAGTAAAGTCATTAGGGAGCCTTATGATTAATAACATAATTATAAATACAGTAAGTCCAATGTTGTTTGCATTCGGCTCAATTCATAATGATGAGAACATCAAGGACAAAGCAATGCGGTGGCTGGAAGAACTATCTCCGGAAAAAAATACAATCATTAACGGTTTTAAAAACTTAGGTGTCAATTGTAAGAATTCGTTCGAATCTCAGGCACTTCTACAATTAAAAAAACATTATTGCGATGTTAAACGATGCCTGGAATGTGCCGTGGGAAATGCGATCATAAAGAAAGTGACATAAGAAAATGCTAATATTTATTGATCTGATACGACAAACCTTCAATAAGTTGTCCTCGTTTGCTATCTCTATTTTATAGAACTTTATTTTACATAAATTTACACCACCAAATATCAACAGACCTTAATGAAAGTATTACTTATCGCAGTTGGCTTACTCACTATAACAATTTCGGGCTTTTCTCAAAAAACAAAGAAAGACAGGCGGGCAGAAAATAAACAACGGATCAATGCTTTAATAAAGCAAGAGGAAGAGGGTGTAATTGCCTACGAAAAAAGTACTGTAATCGGCGGTAAATTGATCAACGATGGTTATGGCGTTTTCTTTGAACTTGGCCGGGCAAAATCTGTAAAACAAGGCTGGCTTTTTCAGCTGGAATTATCAGAACGCAAGCATCCAAAAGAAGAGAAACTTAGCTATGACTTCAGCACGCCCTTTATTTTTGGAAAGCAACACTTTTTTTATCCCGTTAAACTTGGCGTTCAGCAGGAACGGTTATTTGGTAACAAATCAAACAAAAATGGTGTAAGCATTACTTACAA
>JBDSRT010000292.1:0-2783 GCA_039929165.1 Ginsengibacter sp. | reverse complement strand
AGCAAAAGATTTCGACGGAACAAATGACGGTTATCCTGTCGGCAGCTTATTACAGGCGAGTGATGGCAAGCTCTACGGCATTGGCCGCAAGTATTATATTGACGACGAAGGTTCCGCCGAATTCGCTGGTATTATTTTTTCAATTGATCCTGCCACTTCTGCTTATACCCTATTATTTGATGGTACTAATGGTCGTTATCCTGTTCCCATGGGTAGCTTAGTGCAGGCAAGTAATGGCAAGCTCTACGGCATGACAAATCAAGGGGGCAGCGGCGGTAATAACGATCTTTTCAACGGTTTTGGTGTTATTTTTTCTTTTGATCCTGTAACTTCCACTTATACCATAGTATTTAAGTTTGGCGGCGGCAATGGGCGCAATTCTTATGGCAGTTTACTGCCGGCAATTGATGGCAAGCTTTACGGCCTCACAACTTTTGGTGGCAGCAACGGCAATAATGACGACGAAGGTTTCGGCATCGGCTATGGTGTTATTTTTTCATTTGATCCCATCACCTCTACTTATACCAAATTAAAAGATTTTGATGGTACAGATGGGCGCAACCCTTATGGCAGTTTATTGCAGGCAAGTAATGGCAAGCTCTACGGCATGACGAATGAAGGAGGCAGTAGGGGTTATGGTGTGATCTTTTCCTTTGATCCTGCCACGTCCACTTACACAAACGTGTCAAATTTTGATGGTACCAATGGTGGTAATCCTTATATAGGGGCGGCTTTAATCGAACCTGGAAATACAGAAAATGTTTCCTGTCCATCTTCAATAATAGTATCTGCTGATAAAGGCAGGTGCGATGCTATTGTAAATAATATTGATCCTGTATTTCAAGGCGGCAATACATTACTAAATTATACCTTAAGTGGCGCTACAGTTGCAAATGGAACAGGCAGTGTCAGCGGCAAAAGATTTAATACCGGGATTACTACAGTCACCTACTCTTCAGCAAATGATGCCTCAAAAAATTGTTCCTTCACTGTCACCGTCAATGATGACGAACCTCCTTTCATAGAAAATTTTACCGCTGATCCTGCATCACTATGGCCTCCAAACCATAAAATGAAGAATGTTACCATTACCTATGATGTAACAGATAATTGTGGATTTACCTCTCCTACTCTGTCCGTTTCAAGTAATGAAATCAATGCAAATAATGCTGACTGGGTTATTGTGGATAATCATCATATACAATTAAGAGCTGAAAAAGAAGCAAGGGGCAAAGAAAGAATTTATACAATTACAATCAGCGCTACTGATTTGTCAGGAAACAAAAGTATAGAGACAATAGAGGTTAGTGTTTCAAAAGATAGAACAAAAGCAAAGTCAGATAAAGCAACCAGATCAGCAATAATTGAAGCAGAAAATATTCAAACGCTTACCATTAAAGCAACTCCCAATCCATCGTTCAATTACTTTACCATAAGTACAAAAAGTAATAGTGATAAACCTATTAATGTTAGAGTAACTGATGTGTTTGGAAGAGTAATTGAAACAAGATTCAAGCTTGCAGCAAATGGAAAACTTCAATTAGGAAGTAATTACCGGCAGGGCATTTATCTTGTTGAAGTTATGCAAGGTTCACAGCGCCAAGTTGTAAAAGTGGAACGGCAGTAAAGGCACAAACAAATTGTTAGGGAGCAGCTGAGTACGTCTATCAAATCTTTATTTAAAGCACCGATGTATTCTCCCTTGCCCCATGCTGTATATTACATAGAGACACTACTGAAGGAGAAATTATTGTTAAGTTAAGTATAATTTGACGTATAATCAAGACATTTGTGAAACCTTATACAAATGATACTTTATACAATCAAACTTACGAAAGCAGAAGTTGAAGAGCTTACGTCTATAGTAAACAAGGGTTCCCATACTTCTCAAACAATTCGAGTTGCTTACATTTTATTGAATTGTGATGAAGGGAAGTATTCAGATAAAGTAACCAACGAACAAATTAGCAAAGTGCTGAAGATAGGAATGCGAACGATAGACAGGGTAAAGAAAAAATTTATAGAGGAAGGTTTTGAAGCTTCATTAGAAAGACGTATTACCAGCCGCATTTATGAAAAGAAATTAGATGGTGATGTAGAAGCAAAGTTAATCACCCTATTTTGCAGCGAACCACCGAAAGGATATTCAAAATGGTCGTTACGTTTATTAGCAGATAAGATGGTAGAACTAAACTATGTAGAAAGCATCTCTCATGTAACGGTAAGAAGTGTCTTAAAAAAAACGAACTTAAACCCTGGAAAACAAAAGGCTGGGTAACACCACCGGAGAAAACAGTGAGTTTGTAGCGAATATGGAATATGTGCTGGATGTTTATAAAAGACCTTACAGTAAAGACTATCCGGCAGTTTGTATGGATGAATTGCCAAAGCAATTGATAGAAGTAGGAAAAACTGCCATTGCTATGAAACCGGGTCAGGAAGCAAGAGTAGATTTTAAATACATCAGGCATGGAGTGATACCATGAAAAATATTAGTAGCTGTTACATTTCATCATAACCACATTGCTTACACCTACAATAATAATAAGTCGTCCTTTATAACTATCGGTGCAACCGCATTTGCTGCATTGATAACCATTGCCTCATTTTATCGTTACCAAATAATTGTAGCAATCTTCATTACATGAGAAAAATTATATCTAAAGGATTGCTGGCTTTATATATATTGATACTAACCTGGTTAGTGCTGTTCAAATTAAATCTAAATGTTTCGAAAATATTTGACCATCAACATAGAAGTCTTAACCTGGTTCCGTTCGGCG
>JBDSRT010000291.1:0-4517 GCA_039929165.1 Ginsengibacter sp. | reverse complement strand
AGTTGTGAGCCTTATGGAACGTACCAGTATTAGAGTGGGCAACAATATGTATGAGAAATTATATGGCTCTTATGGGCTTACTACTATGAAAGATAAACATGTACAGGTAAGTGGTAGCAGTCTTAAGTTTTCATTTAAAGGGAAGAAAGGAATAATGCATGACATCAGTCTTAAAAATAAAAAGTTGTCAGCTATTGTCAAAAACTGTCGTGATATTCCCGGTAAAGAATTATTTCAATATTTTGGTGACAATAACGAAAGACGCAGTATTGATTCAGGAATGATTAATGAATATATTAGAAACATTAGTGGCGGAGACTTTACGGCTAAAGACTTTAGAACATGGGCGGGAACAGTACAGGCATTTTTAGCTTTAAAAGAAATCGGATGCTGTGACACTGCCAAAGAAGCTAAACAAAAAATTGTTGAAGTGCTTGACACAGTCTCCGGACACCTGGGGAATACAAGAACGGTGTGTAAAAAATATTATGTGCATCCGCATATTTTAAATTTATACGAGACTAAAGGCATCACAAAATATGTTGATGAACTTGATAACGCAGAAGCCAGCAAAGACAAAGATGGCCTTACACCCGAAGAAGTTATCGTAATGAAAATCCTGGAGACGAGTTAAGACTATAACAAAGATTATATCGAATTATAAGATTTTTTTATTTAAGTGAATAGATAATTAAAATCTAATTCGGTGAATTTTTTAACCCTTATCGCTCAGCTCAAGCCAGCGCATTTCCTTCTCATTTAGAGATGACATAATCGCTGTAATACGCTCAGTAGTTTTCATTAGATCGTCATATTTCAACTGACCAGAATTTAACTCTTCCTGTAGCCTGGATTTTTCCTTTTCAAGATTTGGTAATTCTTTTTCAAGTTGTTCAAATTCAAACTTCTCTTTAAAAGATAATTTTGTCTTGTTCTGTTTCAACTCTGCTTTAACTGCCTGCTGCGGCTTGTTTTTAGCTGATGATATTTCAATGACTTCTTTCTCTTTCCACACTCTATATTGAGAATAATTGCCGGGAAAATCTTTAACGATGGCATCACCTTCAAAGGCAAATAAATGATCAACAACGCGGTCCATAAAATAACGATCATGACTCACAATCATTAAACATCCGGGGAAGTCTCTTAAAAAATCTTCAAGTGTCCTTAAGGTTTGCAAATCCAAATCGTTTGTCGGTTCATCAAGTACAAGAAAATTGGGATTTTCAAAAAGAATGCTTAATAAATGCAAACGCCTTTTTTCACCACCACTTAACTTGCTTAAAGGCGTGTATTGCTGCTCGGCAGAAAAGCCAAACTTTTCCATAAACTGTGTAGCACTTATTTTAGAACCATCGGCTAAGGGGAAAAATTCAGCAAAATCTTTTACATATTCTATGGCTCTTTTATCTTCTTTATACTGCAGGCCATCCTGTGAGAAATTACCAAACACAACAGTCTCTCCATGATTAATCTTTCCACTATCAGGCTGTTCAAGACCTAAAGCAATCTTTAAAAAAGTTGATTTGCCAACGCCGTTTTTGCCAACCACACCTATGCGTTCAGCCTTTTTGAATGTATAATCAAATGCTTTAAGAATTGGTTTATCACCATAGGATTTATATACCTTTTTCATCTCCAGAATCTTTCCGCCAAGTCTTGTCATTTTTACATTCAGGCTTACATCAAACACCTCTTTTGTAACGCTTAATTTTTCATCGAGGTTATGATAAGCGTCCTGCCGGCTTTTAGATTTTGTAGTCCTGGCCCGTGGCTGTTTGCGCATCCATTCAAGCTCCTTTCGCAACAAACTTTTATCTTTCCCTAACTCACTTTGCTGTACTTCTTCACGCAAGGTTTTCTGCTCCAGGAAATAATCGTAGTTGCCTTTATAAACATAGATCTTCTCATCATCCAGTTCAATGATCTCGTTACAGACGGCATCTAAAAAATAGCGGTCATGCGTTACCAGTAGAAGCGTAATACGTTGTGCCGAGAGAAAATCTTCAAGCCATTCAATCATTTGTACGTCAAGATGATTCGTCGGTTCATCAAGAATTAGTAAACATAGGCCTTCATGTAGTTTAGCTTCAATTAAGCTTTGAGCAAGCGCAACACGTTTCTTTTGCCCGCCACTAAGATTTTTAACTTTTTCATTTAAGTGATTGAGATTAAGTTTCCCCAGGATTTGCTTTAGATCGCTTTCAAAATTCCAGGCGTTGTACTTATCAATATCTGCGATAAGATTATTTAGTTTGTCTTCATCCTCTCCACCTTCTTCAAGATACATTTCGTATTCTTTTACCGTTTTAACTACCGGATTGTCAAGTCTTAAAACATTGTCCCAGATAGAAAGATCGTTGTCAAACACAGTGTCCTGTGAAAGCATGACAACTTTTACATCTTTGTGCACCCAAACAATCCCGTCGTCAGTGGTGTCTAAGCCTGTAATAATCTTTAATAAAGTTGACTTACCGGAGCCATTGCGTGCAACAAAGGCAATCTTATCGCCTTCTTCCACATAAAATGAAATATTTTTAAAAAGCTGCCTGATCCCAAAACTCTTACTGATATTTTCTACTGAAGCATAATGCATGGCGCAAAGTTAACTTTGAAAAAACTGAAGTTGCTTGTCACTTTATGGTTATGATTACTTTAGCTTTTAAAAAAATCATTTAAAACGAATGCAAAACAACTTCATTCACGCTTCGGCTATAATTGATGAAGGGGCGATAATTGGTGAGGGCACACATGTATGGCATTTTAGTCACGTAATGCCACGAGCGGTAATTGGCGAAGACTGCAACATTGGGCAAAATTGTTTTATTGATGACAATGCAAAAATTGGAAACAGCGTTAAAATCCAAAACAATGTCTCTGTGTATAATTCAGTTACTATTGAAGATGATGTGTTTATCGGGCCATCAGTTGTTTTTACCAACGTGCTCAACCCAAGAAGTTTTATTGAAAGAAAGGCTGAGTTTAGAAATACACTCATAAAAAAAGGCACCACAATTGGTGCAAATGCCACGATCATTTGTGGAAACACAATTGGTGAATATGCTTTAGTTGGAGCGGGTGCTGTAGTTACTGATTATGTTTTGCCGTATGAAATAGTTATTGGCAACCCAGCTATTCATGCGGGTTGGATAAGTAAATCAGGTAAAAAACTATTTTTTGATGGGGAAGGCAAAGCTATTTGTCCATTAACTAAAGAAGCGTACAAACTTGAAGAAAACGTTGTAACATGCCTTTAATAAATCCTAAAATCTAAATACTATATTTTTGGCGGCCTTTATCAACGCGTAAATAATGAAGCATACTATACTCATTACAGGTGGCGCCGGGTTCATTGGCTCTCATCTTACCAGGTTATTTGTTAATAAATATCCTGATTACCAAATAATTAATCTTGATAAATTAACCTACGCCGGTAATCTTGAAAACCTGAGAGATGTAGAAAATGCACCTAATTATTCATTTATAAAAGGCGATATTACTGATGCTGAATTTATAAAAGAACTATTTAAAGAACATCGATTCACAGCCGTGTTGCATTGTGCAGCAGAAAGTCATGTAGACCGATCAATCACTGATCCGCTTTCTTTTGTTACGACTAACATTGTTGGAACAGCCACTTTATTACAAGCCGCAAAAGAAGCGTGGAGCAATGATAAAACCGGTAAAATATTTTATCATATTTCAACTGACGAAGTGTATGGTTCGTTGGGTAAAGACGGCCATTTTACTGAAGAAACGGCCTATGACCCAAGAAGTCCGTATTCTGCCTCAAAGGCATCATCAGATCATTTGGTAAGAGCCTATTATCATACTTATCAATTGCCTGTTAAACTTTCCAACTGCAGTAATAATTATGGGCCGTTTCATTTCCCGGAGAAACTTATTCCATTATGCATCAATAATATTTTAACTAAGAAACCTCTGCCAATTTATGGAAAGGGAGAAAATGTGAGAGATTGGTTGTTTGTAGAAGATCACGTAAAGGCCATAGATACTATATTTCACAAAGGAAAAGTTGGCGAAACATATAATATTGGCGGGCATAACGAATGGAAGAATATTGATATTGTTAAGGAATTATGCAGGCAGATGGATGACAAGTTAGGCAGAGCAAAAGGTGAATCTGAACAGTTGATCACTTTTGTGCAGGACAGGGCAGGCCATGATATGCGCTATGCAATAGATGCTACAAAATTAAAAACTGAACTGGACTGGCAGCCGTCGTTACAATTTGAAGAAGGTATATCAAAAACTATAGACTGGTATTTAGATAACCGGCAATGGATTGATGATGTTACATCGGGCAATTACCAGAAATATTATGACATGCAATATGGCGGAAAGTCTGAGTAAATTTATTTAGGGTTTATAAACATTCTCATGAAAGGAATTGTATTGGCAGGCGGATCAGGAACAAGACTTTATCCCATTACGATGGGTATAAGTAAGCAGCTTATGCCTATTTATGATAAGCCAATGATCTATTATCCGCTTAG
>JBDSRT010000290.1:0-3601 GCA_039929165.1 Ginsengibacter sp. | reverse complement strand
TCCGGGATATCAAAAAAATCATTTCCTTTAACTAAATAAATACACTCATGAAAAAGATCCTTCAAACAGCAATAGCAAGTGTTCTCGTTATGGCAGTTGCCTGTAACGGTAGTGCGACTAATGATGCCAATGATGTCGTTAACACTGATAGCACCATGTCGAATGACAATACCACCATGGCAACCAGCGATGTAATAATGAAAAACTCATTTCCGCTGAAGTCAGACCAGGAAGTACCTGCAAATAATAGTTCTGCCAGTGGAACAGCAGATGTAGCGTATAACAAGGACTCTAAAATGCTTACCTATACGGTGAACTGGAGCGGATTATCAGGTAAGGCAACAATGGCGCATATACACGGCACAGCCCCGAAAGGCTCGAATGCAGGCGTGAAGCATGATCTTTCCAGTGTGCTTAAGAAAGAAACTTCCGGCAGTTTTACCGATTCAGTAAAAATAGATGCAAGTGATATTAAAGAAGACAGTTTGTTAAGTGGATTTTATTATTTTAATATCCATACGCCTGCCAATCCGGGAGGAGAAATAAGAGGACAGATAGAACTGAAATAAACACCTGGTAATAATAGATTTTTTCTCCGGTGGGTGTTCGTGCCACAGGATGTGTGGCCTGCTAACCTCCAACAACGTACAGGCAATGCTATATAAAACACTAAGATGGCTTACTCAGATAACATAACTTAGCTCTTAAACACTTCAACACTATACTGCACCATCTTCAATATTTTACTGCCACAATTTTAGAATGTAAGCATCTTTTAAAACCGGATAATTGATAGTCTTAAGTTTCTGGTTAACGAGTAACCATATACATTTAATATGGCAAGTACAAAAAGGTTGAAAGAGAAAATGTTCACTGGGATTTTCTAAAGTTCATTTCGCAAAGCGGAACTGGAAAAGCAGATTGCAGAAGAGGATCAATTGAATGAAAGGATTTTAAAAAACCTTCAGAAAATTAATTATGACCCTTCCAGGTAACGATTATCAAACGCTGCTAAATGGGCTGAAAGAAAAGATAAGGCAGGCGAGGGTTAAGGCTATCCGTTCTGTAAACTATTATTTGATTCAGGTATATTGGGAAATTGGAAATACCATTGCACAACAACAACAGGCTGAAGGATGGGGAGCGAAAACGGTAGATAATTTATCAAGAGATCTTAAAGCAGAGTTTACTGACATGAAAGGGCTCTCTCCCCGTAACCTTCGTTATATGAGAGACTTTGCAACTGCCTGGCCGCATTTTCCATTTTCGCAAGAGCCGCTTGCCAAATTAACTGATGAATCAATTTTGCAACCACCGGCTGCAGAATTAGGAGCAACCAAATCTTTAAAAACGAAAAACGAAATTTTGCAACCACAGGCTGCAAAATCGGGCAGTACTTTCTATGATCAATTTGTGCAACCGCTGCTTGCACAAATACCCTGGACGCATCATACCATTATTCTTGATAGAGTTAAAACCACAGAAGAACGGTTCTTTTATATTCAAAAAACTATTGAGAACGGTTGGAGTAAAAATGTGCTGAGTCTTCAAATGGAGAGCGGCTTGTATAAAAGGCAGGGCAAAGCCATAACTAATTTTACGCAAACTTTACCTGCATACGACTCTGACCTTGCTGTACAAACTTTTAAAAGTCCTTATGTACTGGAATTTTTAACCTTAGCTGAATCAGCAAAGGAAAGAGATATTGAAAAGGGTTTGATAGAGCATCTTAAAAAATTTATGCTGGAGCTGGGAAGGGGTTTTGCTTATGTAGGTAACCAGTATAATTTAAATGTACAAGGTGATGATTATTTTTTAGACCTTCTGTTTTACAACTATCATCTTCATTGCTTTGTTGTTTTTGAATTGAAGGTTAGTGAGTTTAAACCTGAATTTGCCGGCAAGCTAAATTTTTATATCAACACCATCAACCAACAAATAAAGGGTACAGACGACAAGCCTACAATTGGTATCCTGTTATGTAAAACGCCGAATGATACGGTAGTAAAATATTCTTTACAAGGTATTGGTACGCCTATTGGAGTGGCAGATTACAAACTTAAAGTGGCATTGCCTAAAGAATTAAAAGGCGAAATGCCAAGCGTACAGGAACTGGAAAAAGCGCTGGAAAGTAAAATCGATTTTGAAAAACAATTAGAAAAACTAAAGCCGCTTATTGGTAATTACCGGATGGGTAAACGTAACACTGGGAAAGCTTCAAAAAAACAAAACAATAAACTCGAAAATGATTTATGAAGAGTGGAAAAAATCTAAATTAAAGGACATTGCAAGTAAAATTGGAAATGGCGGCACTAATTATAACCCTGTTGAGGCTGGCTTGTCTCATTATCCTTAAAGTACAAATATTCATCAGCAAGATTCTATGAAACTGGTTTAGATGAGTCTGGATTCCCTTACGGTTCAAAAAAAAATGAACGAAATAGAAATATATAAAGGTAAAACGGGCAAACTCAAATTGAAGTAAAGTTTGAGGGAGAAACGGTTTAACTGTCAATTGACCAAATGACATTGCTTTTTGATAAATCAAAGCACCTATCAATGAGCATATCTTAAATATTTTTAAAGAAGGTGAACTTGAAAAAGAACAGGTTACCAGAAAAATCGGAAATTCCGATTTTCTACCAAGCCAACCAATTATTACAATCTTGATGTCATGATTTCTGTTGATTCATTTATTACCTGGGGATTGAGGTAATGAAGTTTTTCATTTCTTCAGCACCCTGAAAAATAGTTCAATTGTTAAAGGGTGGCCGATCCATTGTTTGATGGCTGAGCATTTCGCCATTCTCAACATCATCTGCATAAGTTATCGTTGAACGAAATTTTCCTTTACCACGAAAATTTAATAGGATAGCCTGTATGCCAGGTAGCACACAAACTTGCAAGCCAGTTTCTTCACTTTCAAAAAATCTAAAGCATTTAGTTTCATTCTAACGGTTCTCCCATTGAGTCCGCTTTCCAGACAATAGCCATTCCAAATTTGAGTAACGTCTTCAATTTTCATATTTACAAGATAGTATAATTGAAGCCGTAGAGTGCAGGATTTAAGCCATTCTAAATAAATCTCTTCAATGTAAATAGGTGGCAAAGTCAGTCAGGATATTAGTGGTTTGGAGAAAGAGAGATACGATATTTCAAACAACCATCACTAATAATTGGATGCGTGAAAACAAATAAAGCCATAGGCACAATCGTGGGGTTTGAAGCAAGTATTTTTGAACAGGATGAAGGTTTAAAAGATAATTGGGTTTTTCAGGCGATGATGCTTAAGGTGGATGCGCTTATCCTTGAAGGCTCTTTTGCATATAATGGATTAAAGTATAAGCTTAAAGGCACTCAAATAAAGGATGATCACTATGAAACGTTGATCTATTGCGACAATTTAAAATGTGGCACTTTTAGCGTAACACTTTATTCAGGCAGGCAGGGTTACATGCTGTTTGGCGACTGGCATGAACGACTTACATTATGAGGTATGGGGCTTGTTTGAATGGTTAATGATAACAGGTAAACGCAGCTAAGAAAAAATCAGGAATAATACGAATTGTTATAACTAAAAAATAATTAAAAATGAATACAG
>JBDSRT010000289.1:0-3297 GCA_039929165.1 Ginsengibacter sp. | reverse complement strand
ATTGATGTATTTGTGTATCTGCAGCGATAACTCCCATTTGGGATGTTGCTTGATATAGTCAACCAGCAAAGGCATTACAGCATTGGCTTTTGACCATTCAGGTTGCAGGTAAAGCCGGCAGCTTGCAGGCACAAGAGCAGCATATTTTTCAGCCCAGTCAAAATCTGTTTTATTATAGATGACCACCTTTAATTCATTGGCCTTATTAATAACCTCGTTAAGTGGTTGTTTAAACTTTTTTGGTGAAAGGCATATCCAGTCCCAATCGCCGCTTAATGGATGTGAGCCCGATGTTTCTATATTGGTTTTAAAACCTTTGGCATGCAAGACATTTGTAAGTTGATAAAGATTGTGCATTAACGGCTCGCCACCTGTTACTACCGCAAGTCTGCCTTCATGATTGGCAGCCTGTTCAACAATTGTATCTACATCAATCACTGGATGTTTATCTACATCCCAGCTTTCTTTTACATCACACCAAAAACAACCGACATCGCAACCGGCAAGGCGAATGAAATAAGCTGCACTTCCCTGGAAGAAGCCTTCGCCTTGAATAGTATAAAAAGCCTCCATTACCGGCAATGAAGTTGCCGACAAAGACACAGTGTCAACTACAGAAAAGTTTGATTTTTTATCCTGGATAATCACTATTTATCATCTTTAAGTTCACAAGCCATTAAAGTATTTTTTAACAGACTGGCAATAGTCATCAAGCCAACACCGCCCGGCACTGGTGTTATGTAACTACACTTTGAGGAAACGTTTTCGAAATCTACATCGCCTTTAATAGCAAAGCCGCTTTTTTTAGATGCATCCGCCACCCTTGTTATACCGACATCTATTACAATCGCACCATCTTTCACCATGTCAGCTTTTAAAAATAAAGGCTTGCCTAAGGCTGCAACTATTAAATCTGCAGACAAGGTAATCTCTTTAAGATTTTTTGTTTTGGAATGGCACATAGTTACTGTACAATTACCTGGTTCATTATTTCGGCTTAATAAAATACTCATTGGTTTACCTACGATGTTGCTCCTGCCGATAACTACAGCATGCATACCTGTAGTTTTTATATTATAGTATTGCAGCATTAAGATGATACCGTAAGGTGTTGCCGGAATAAAAGCTTGTAAACCCTGAACTAATTTGCCAACATTTACCGGATGAAAACCATCTACATCTTTACCTGGATCTATTAAATTGATTATTCTTTCTTCAGAAATGTGCGCTGGCAGCGGCAATTGAACCAAAATGCCATCTACATCAGGATCGTTATTTAATTTTTTTATTTCTGATTCCAGTTCTTCCTGTGAAACAGTTTCTTCTAATCTTAATTGTGAAGATTTAATACCAACTTCTTCACAACTTTTAACCTTGGAGGCCACATAAGTTTCACTTGCGCCGTTATTACCGATTAAGATTGCTGCAAGATGAGGCTGTTTCTGCTTTTGTTGAGTTCTGATTTTAATGTTTTGAGTGATCTCATCTTTTATTGCCTGGGAAGTTGTCTTGCCGTCTAAAATCTGCATTTCGCAAAATTAGTTTATCAACATGGTTTCAAATTGTTTTTTGAAAGATTCCTTTGTTTGCATATAATAATTATTTTACTAAAAATTATGGCTTTGAGAAAATTGTACATCATATATGTATGCATCTTTCTTTCACAGATAAGTTTATCTCAAAGTAAAAAATATCCCATCTCTGCGAATTATATCAGGCTCGGCACTTATAGTAATACAAACCTGGATGCATTTTCTTTTACGGCAAACCAGGCAACTTTGGCTCAGGGTAAAAATTTTGAAGCGGGGGTGTTTGGTGAAAAGCGATTTTTATTAACGGAATTAAACTTCTACAATGCAGCAATAGTTGTACCTACAAAACAAGGCAACTTTGGTATTGAAGGAAATTATTTTGGCTTTAGCAGTTATAATGAATCAGAAATAGGCCTTGCGTATGGAAGAATGCTCGGCGATAAAGTTGATGTAGGCATCAAGTTTAATTATTACGCTATGCGAACGGCTGGTTATGGAAATGCGGGCACTGTAAATTTTGAAGGTGGTGCAATTATACATTTAAGCAGTAAACTTAACGCAGGCTTGCACTTCTATAATCCTGTGGGCGGCAAACTATCCGGAAAAATTGATGAGAAATTAAGTTCACAATACACTTTTGGTTTGGGCTACGAGGTTTCTGAAAAGTTTTTTTTAAGCGGTGAAGTTTTTAAAGAAGAAAATATTCCGGTTAATATGCTTGCCGGCTTTCAGTACAACCTGGACAAACAATTTTTTGTACGTGCTGGCCTGGCTTCGGAAAATGGGAATAGCTATGCCGGCGCAGGCATTAGATGGAAAAATTTTAGACTAGACGTTAGTGCGGGCTATCATCAGCAATTAGGTTTCACACCCGGATTAATGTTGATCATCCAGCCAAAAACGACAAAACAGTGATGGTAAAAAAGCGAAAGCTTATAATGATGCTTTTTATAACGAGCTTATTATTTAGTAAGTTTTCTTATAGCCAGGATTTACCACAAACCCTTCCGCCAACAGTGGAACAGCAGCTGGAAACCCTTACAGAAAATAATGAAGATGAGGAGACAGAAGACGATTCTTATTTACAGGACTTACAGCAATACATTAAAAATCCTATCAATCTTAATTACGCTTCCGAAAGTGATCTGCGTGTTTTAAAGTTCATTACGCCTCTGCAGGTCTACCAATTACAAAGCTATATTTCTGCCTTTGGGAAGTTGATTGATATGTATGAACTACAAGCTATCCCCGGATGGAGCCTGGACTTGATAAGAAAAATCAGGCCATTTGTTACAGTGTCTTTAAAAACCTCAGTGGCAGCTACTTTTGGCTCAAGATTAAAAAACGGTGAAAACACTTTGTTACTTAGATCATCAAATGTTTTAGAAAAGTCTCGGGGATATGAGAAAGATTCAGCCAACGCAAGTCGTTACCAGGGTAACCCGCTAAAATTTTTGATCAGGTATAGGTATAAATACAAAAATCTTTTGCAATACGGTATAACCGCCGAAAAAGATGCGGGGGAACAGTTTTTCAAAGGTGGTCAAAAATCCGGCTTTGATTTTTATTCTGCTCATGTTTTTGCAAGAAATATTGGGATAATTAAAACGCTTGCCTTAGGCGATTATACCATTAATATGGGGCAAGGACTTGTTCAATGGCAAAGTCTTGGCTTTAAAAAAAGTTCTGATGTTTTAGGTATTAAGCGCCAGGCAGATCTTATTAAACCGTATAACTCAGCTGGTGAAATTAATTTTCATCGTGG
>JBDSRT010000288.1:0-5189 GCA_039929165.1 Ginsengibacter sp. | reverse complement strand
CTTTCAACGATGAACGCACCGGTACAAAAAAGCGGAAATGAAATAAAAAAACATGGCACGTTACACTGGTCCAAAGACCAAGATCTCCCGCATTTTTGGGGAGCCTATCCTTGGCAACGGTAAGTGGTTGAACAAAAACAGCAACCCTCCCGGCATGCATGGCGCTCAGCGCAAACGCAAAACAATGGGTGAATATGCCCTTCAGTTGCGTGAAAAGCAAAAGGCTAAATACACTTACGGTGTATTAGAGAAGCAATTTCGCAACACATTTGTTGAAGCTGCACGCCGTAAAGGTGTTACCGGTGAAAATCTTATTAAACTTCTCGAAGCCCGTTTAGATAATACGGTTTTTAGAATGGGTATTGCGCCAAGCAGGCAAGCTGCCAGGCAATTGGTTTCGCACAAGCACATTACAGTGAATGGTGACGTAACTAATATTCCGTCTTTCAGTCTTAAGCCAGGCGACCAAATCGGTTTAAAAGAAAAAACCAGTGATAACACTTCTATTACAGGTAACCTAAGGCCAAAAAATCCAAAATTCAATTGGATAGATTGGAACGAAGGAGAAATGAAAGGCATTTTTATAGCTTATCCTGAAAGAGAGAGCGTTCCTGAAAATATTAAGGAGCAGCTTATCGTGGAATTGTACAGCAAGTAATAATCCCCACATTCAGGAAACAAGAATTAAAATTTTAAAAAACTAAACACAAAATAAAAAATGGCCATTTTAAATTTTGTAAAACCCGACAAAATCGTTCTACAAAAAAGTACTGATTTTGAAGCACAATTTGAATTTCGTCCATTGGAGCCCGGTTACGGTGTTACCATTGGCAACACACTAAGGAGAGTTTTATTAAATTCTCTCGAAGGTTATGCAATCATTGGCATTAATGTCGCCGGTGCTGATCATGAATTTGCCACACTAAAAGGCATTACAGAAGATGTGACAGAAATTATACTGAACCTAAAGCAAGTTCGTTTTAAGAAGAAGGTTGATCATGAAATTGCCACAGAGAAAATCACACTTTCTCTCAAGAACAAAACTGAATTTACGGCAGGTATGATCGGTGAAGCATCACCTTCATTCCAGGTAATGAATCCGGAACTGATGATTTGCACGATGGATACATCGGCAAGACTTGAAATCGAAATCACTGTTGGTAAAGGCCGTGGTTATGTTCCTGCAGAAGAGAACAAAGATAAAAGTACTCATTTTGGATACATAGCTGTTGATGCTATTTATACGCCAATAAAAAACGTAAAATACACCATTGAAAATACCAGGGTTGAGCAAAGAACTGATTTCGAAAAACTGGTAATGGAAGTTGTTACTGATGGCACTATTCATCCCGAAGATGCGGTTAAACAGGCTTCAAGAATTTTGATCCAGCATTTGATGATTATCACAGATGAAAACATCACTTTTGATACCAAAGAAGATAAAAAAGAAGACCTGGTTGATGAACAAACGCTTCAGCTTCGTAAGGTATTGAAAACACCTTTGGAAGATCTCGACTTGTCTGTGAGAGCTTTTAATTGTTTGAAAGCTGCCAAGATTAATTCTTTAAGCGAGTTAGTTCAATACGAGCAGGAAGATCTAATGAAATTTAGAAACTTTGGTCAAAAGTCTCTGAGTGAAATTGAGCAGGTTCTTAACGAAAGAGGTTTAGGATTCGGAATGGATCTTAGTAAGTTAAAATTAGACGACGAGTAAATTATTCGAATGATCGTGTGATTGGAATACAATCAACTCGTCATTCAACATTTTTAATAAAAAAAGTTACAATTCCTGACACGGTGTAACTTCTAAAACCACAGTCATGCGTCACGGTAATAAAAATAATAATTTAAGCAGAACAGCAAGCCATCGCAGAGCTTTGCTTAGCAATCTTGCCTGCCAGTTGTTCATGCATAAGAAAATAGTAACCACATTGGCTAAAGCCCGTGCCTTACGGCCATACGCTGAACCATTGCTGACAAAATCAAAAGAAAATACAACACATCAGCGTAGAATAGTATTTAGTTACCTGCAAGATAAAGAGGCAATTAAGGAATTATTTGATGTAATCAGCCCAAAAATAGCTAGCAGGCCTGGAGGATATACCAGGATCGTTAAGCTTGGAAAAAGAGTAGGTGATAATTCAGAAATTGCAATGATTGAGTTGGTAGATTACAATGAAATATATGGTAACGGTGTTGACAGTACCGAAAAAGTAGCCGCTAAGAAAACACGTAGAGCTGGAGGAAGTCGTAAAAAAGCTTCAGATATTGATGGTGCTACAGATAAAAATGAAAAAACAGTAGAGGCAACCGTTGAAGCAGTTCCTGATGTAGTTGAATCTGATAGTCCTGAACCTGCAAGTGGAGCAACTGAAGGAGTTGAAACACCCAAAGAAGATGCAGTGAAATAATTGAATTGTTTTTATATTTAAAAGGATAGCCAAAAAAGCTATCCTTTTTTTATGGAGAAACACAAGCTAATCGGGATTTATTCGTTATTAGTTCCAAAGATTGAGATTATGCAACCACGACATCATAAACTTTAATGAACCTCCATTGATTCAGAAAGTCAACTCTTTAAAACATAAGTTCATCAGGCTATGTGTAGCAAGTCTTATCGTTATTATCATTTTTTCATTTTCTTCAAATAATATGATTGATGAAACCACTAAGTTTACTATTGACCAAACACAACTTAAAAAAGCTAATGGGTCAACTCAGAATAGTGCACAATCTGATTTCTTCGCAAATGATGAGGCTTTTTTATTCTTAAAAAATTCACGCAAAAAATCAGGCATGGAAGTTTTACAAAAAGATAGCGTGAAAAATATTTTTGTTTCAAAAAGAGCTCCATTGAGTTTAAAGGTAGAACCTTCAAGTGCTTATGTAAATTTAACCAGCGAGTTTTCTTCAGAGAATCCTCTCTAGCCAACCGAAGCTTTCCAATCTTAGAAGTTTTTAGTTATCGCCTGCATATATTTTTATATCGATTTTTAATTGCTATTAGTTTTCTTTGCAAAAATTATTAAGAAAAATGCCTAAAACTTTTCAGGACAGTTCTGCAATATTGATTTTAAATGATGGAAACATTTTTTATGGAAAAGCTTTTGGAAAAATAGGCACAACCACTGGTGAAATTTGTTTTAATACAGGTATGACGGGCTACCAGGAGGTGTTTACAGACCCAAGTTATTACGGCCAGGTAGTGATTATGAATAGTGTTCATGTGGGGAATTATGGAGTAAAAAAGGAGGACGTAGAAAGTAATTCAGTGAAGGTGAAAGGTGTTATAGGCAGAAATCTTGAAAGCCAGTTTTCCCGTTTCCAGGCTGATGACTCTTTACAATTTTATTTTGAAAAGCAGCATATAGTCGGCATAGATGGTATTGATACAAGAATGCTTGTATCTCACGTACGTACGCAAGGTGCAATGAATTGCATAATTTCCTCTGAAGAATTTGATGTTGAGAAGTTGAAGCAGCAATTGCAGGAAGTGCCGGATATGTCAGGACTTGAGCTTGCCTCAGTAGTTTCTACTCAGGAGACTTATACGCTTGGTGATGAAAAAAGTGACATTAGAATTGCAGTTTTAGATTATGGCGTAAAGCAAAATATTTTACAAAATTTAATAGGAAGAGGTGCTTATATTAAAGTGTTTAATGCAAAGACTTCTTTTAAAGATTTACAGGAATTTAAACCCGATGGGTTTTTTATAAGCAATGGCCCTGGTGATCCCAAACCAATGCATTATGCCATATCAACAATCAAAGAAATCTTACATGAGAAGAGACCTTTTTTCGGAATTTGTCTGGGCCAGCAGTTATTAGCCTTAGCCAATGATGTTCCAACTTTTAAAATGCATCATGGTCATCGCGGACTTAATCACCCAGTAAAAAATATAATTACCGGCAAGTGTGAGATCACTACCCAAAACCACGGTTTTGGCGTAAACCCAGATGCAGTAAGGGCTACAGACAATATAGAAATCACTCACATCAATCTTAATGATGATTCAATTGAAGGCATTAGGCTTAAAGACCGCCCGGCTTTTTCCGTGCAATATCACCCGGAAGCTACACCAGGGCCCCACGACAGCCGTTATTTGTTTGATGATTTTATAGAGATGATCAATGCTAATAAAAAATTGAATCTAAATTGATTTCATTCCCGCAGGAACATTATAATTTTAAGCCTTAAACAACGGATATGAAACTCGCAGTAATTAATGGACCTAATCTTAATATGACCGGCACGAGGGAAACGGATATTTATGGTTCGGAAAGCTTTGAACATTTTTTTGAAAAGCTTCGTAAAAAATATGCAACAATTGACTTTGATTATTTTCAAAGTAATGTGGAAGGTGAACTGATTAATGAAATACAGAGGGCGGGCATGAACATGGATGGTATCATCCTTAATGCTGGTGGTTACACACATACTTCCGTAGCTATTGGTGACGCTATTGCTGCTGTGAAAGCGCCTGTGGTGGAAGTTCACATCAGTAATATAAATGCGAGGGAAGAATTTAGAATGATCAATCACATTTCGGCAAAATGTAAGGGTACTATTACAGGGCTTGGTATGAAAA
The DNA here is from genome assembly GCA_039929165.1 of Ginsengibacter sp. GTDB lineage: Bacteria > Bacteroidota > Bacteroidia > Chitinophagales > Chitinophagaceae > Ginsengibacter. Next base: position 601 of record JBDSRT010000288.1, on the reverse strand, counting down.
GTTACCTTCTTGCGGTAGAATATTTTATAAAATAAATCAGGCAACTAGTTTTTTAATTAAAGCAACCGCTTGCTTTTTAAATTCATCTGCTTCTTTTAATTGTTGTTGAATAAAGCTATTGTCCTCAAACTTGCCGACAACTTTTTCCATTTCAACTCTTGAATCAAAAGTTATTTTTCTAAAAGGATTGCTATAATCTTTTTCCCGTGATTCAACAATGCCATCACTCATCCATTTTTTTACAGCTATAGCTTTTTGTATAACTTCTTTTAAAAGATCAACTGTAAATTGCTTAGATGTGATATTCAGTATTTCCAGTAAAGATGTATAAGCGTGTGATAGTTTATCGGCAGCGTATTTATCGCCAAGTTTTCGATAAACATCATGAAGGTTGCCCCAACTTGTTATCTTGTTCTTCTTGATATCCTGTTTAAATTTCTCAACGTCACTATTAATCATTAGTTGGCCGCCGACGTTAAGCCATTCTGTACGTTGAATTTTTGCAGGTAAGGTTTTCTTTATCTCGAGAACTGAATACAATTTATTCCGTTTGATGTGTTGCATCAATTGTGTAACACCATAAAAAAGAATGAGGTCTTTA
>JBDSRT010000287.1:0-3483 GCA_039929165.1 Ginsengibacter sp. | reverse complement strand
CAACTGCATAACGAATAGCGTTTGCAATGTCCTTATCATGCTCGTCTCCATCGGGTACGGCACGAACCATCATGATCTTTACATTATCTGCAATGCCATTAATGCCAACGCCATTATTTCTGGAAGCAGCTATTATACCTGAGCAATGTGTACCATGAAAAGGCGTGCCTGCCATTACATCATTATTACCATAAAATTTATCGTTAATATCCGACTCATCATCCTGCACAATTTCTTTACGATATTCTCTTGGCGGCTTATTCTTAGCTTCATCTTTACGATCTGTTCCGGCAAGATATTCGTCAAACTCATCCAGGAATTCTTTGTTGCTTTGTTCTAACGTATTGTTTGCTTTTAAAATACCCAGGAAGGCTGCCTTTGCCTTATTTACATCGGCATCGGTTGAAGTAAAAGCGTTGAGTTCATTACCCGTAAAAATTTGTTTTGCTAAAGCGATTTTGAGTATGCTATCGCTTTTGTGCAGCGTAGCATTGATCTTTTTAAGGAAAACAATATCCATTCCGTCACCATCCTTGTCTTTTCCTTCAACCTTGTCTTTGGCTTTTAAGAAAATAATTACTTCTGCTTTTTCTTGTGGAGAAGCGGTTGTTGTGTCGGGAATAGTTGTGTATTTGTCTTTTAATTTATAATAAACTCTTGCAGCTTCATAAGAATCTTCTTTTACGTTTCGTCCATCTTTCCCGCCTATAAAGTTCCAGCCATAAACATCATCTACATAGCCGTTTTTATCATCGTCTATATTATTTCCAGGTATTTCACCCGGATTGTGCCACAACACACCTTTTAAATCTTCATGGGTTGTATCAACGCCACTATCAATAACAGCAACCAGAACAGTTTTACTTTTTTTCCCTTTCACGCTTTGGTATGCTTTGTCTAGGCTTATGCCGTAATAACCTGTTTCGGCTTTATCAAGCTGATGCCAGTTCTCAGGCAGATCAGGCTTGGTTTTGGTGCCTTGCGCCGTTGCACCTACCGAGGTGAGCAGAATTAAAATAGAAAAAGAAGCATAAAAAAATATTCTCATGTGTGTATGAATTAAGCTACAAATATTTAATTTTTAAATATTAAACACTGTACCACTGATAAAGTTTTATAATAAAATTTACTTAACAATTGCTTGAATAGAGCTAAACCGTGAATTTTATGCCTTGTGCTAATGGCAGCGTATCAGTATAGTTTATTGTATTGGTCTGGCGCCGCATATACACTTTCCAGGCATCGCTGCCACTTTCCCTTCCGCCGCCGGTTTGTTTTTCACCGCCGAAGGCTCCGCCGATTTCTGCTCCTGAAGTGCCAATATTTACGTTTGCAATGCCGCAGTCGCTTCCTGCTGCTGACAAAAATTGTTCTGCTTCACGGATGTTTAAGGTAAAGATCGAACTGGATAAACCTTGCGGTACATCGTTTTGCATAGCGATGGCTTCCTGCAACGTTGTATACTTGATAAGATATAGGATGGGCGCAAACGTTTCATGCTGTACAATGGCCAGTTCAGTTTTCACCTCGGCTATACAAGGTGTAACATAACAGCCGCTTTTGAAAGCAGCGCCTGACAACTTCTTTCCTTCAACTATGAAATTACCGCCCTGTTTTTTACATTCTTCAATGGCTGAAAGATAATTATCTACAGCAGCTTTATCAATCAACGGTCCAACGTGATGATGTTCACTTAGTGGATCACCAATGCGCAATTGTTGATAGGCTGTCACCAGCTTTTCTTTAAATTCATCATATACATTTTCATGTATGATAAGCCGTCTTGTTGTGGTACAACGCTGGCCTGCCGTGCCTGCAGCTCCAAACAGACAACCAATCAAAGCCATATTTAAGTCCGCCTGGTCAGAAATGATGATCGCATTATTCCCACCTAGTTCAAGCAGACTTTTGCCAAAGCGCTGAGCCACGGTGCTACCCACTTCTTTTCCCATCCTTGTTGAGCCTGTAGCTGAAATCAATGGAATTCTTTCATCACTGCAAAGCCATTCGCCTACTTCTTTATCGCCAGTAATAATGATACTAACACCTTCAGGTACCTCATTCTTTAAAAAGACCTTTGCAATTATTGTTTGACAGGCAATGGCACACAATGGCGTTTTTTCTGACGGTTTCCAGATACAAACATCTCCGCAAACCCAGGCTAAGGCTGCATTCCATGCCCATACGGCTACCGGGAAGTTAAAGGCTGATATAATACCGACAATGCCCAGCGGATGATACTGTTCGTACATGCGGTGTCCGGGTCTTTCGCTATGCATCGTTAACCCATATAATTGACGTGATAAACCAACTGCCAGGTCGCAGATGTCAATCATTTCCTGTACTTCACCTAGGCCTTCCTGCAGGCTTTTGCCCATTTCATAACTTACCAGCTTTCCGAGATACAGCTTATTTAAACGCAAAGCTTCACCAACCTGCCGCACTATTTCGCCCCGCCTGGGCGCCGGCCATAAACGCCATTTTAAATATGCTGCCTGGGCCTGTTTTACGATAAGGTCATAGGTTTTTTTATCTGTGGCTGTTACCGTTGCAATTAATTTCCCGTCAACAGGAGAATAAGACTTTATTTTTTTGCCTTTTGACACCGGCCAGCTTTTACCGGTTGATGTGCCTGGATTGGTTTCCACTATGTTGAGCTTTGCTAATACCGTTTCCATATAAATTAATTATGAATGCAAATAACGACAGGCAAAGTAGCACTTATGTTACACACAGAAAAGTTGAGGTACTAATACTGTTCATTAGCGTTAGGGAAGTCAGATGATTTTACATCGCTTATGTATTTTTGAACAGCAAGAGTGATGTCATTATTAAGATTAAGATATTGCCTTAAAAATCGTGGTTTAAATTCAGTGTTTATGCCAAGCATATCGTGCATCACCAATACCTGTCCATCACAATTACCACCGGCGCCGATGCCGATTGTCGGGATGCTTAAACTTTCTGAGACTTCTTTGGCAAGGTCAGCAGGAATTTTTTCCAGTACAATCGCAAAACAACCAGCCTGCTGCAAAGCCAAAGCATCTTTTTTTAATTTTTCCGCTTCTTCTTTTTCTTTCGCCCTAACAGTGTAGGTGCCAAATTTATAAATGGATTGCGGCGTTAAACCAAGATGGCCCATTACAGGTACGCCTGCATTAATGATGCGGGTGATAGATTCCAATACCTCTGTTCCACCTTCCATTTTAATGGCATGTGCGCCGGTTTCCTTCATAATGCGAATGGTAGAATGCATCGCATCTTTAGCATTGCCCTGGTAAGACCCGAAAGGCAGATCAACAACTATAAGGCTTCTTGAAGAACCTCTTACAACTGCAGAGGCATGATAGATCATCTGATCAAGCGTAATAGGTAAGGTGGTTTCATGACCGGCAAACACATTACTGGCAGAGTCTCCCACCAAAATAATATCTATACCGGCTGAGTCAAATATTTTCGCAAAAGAATAATCGTAGGCGGTGA
>JBDSRT010000286.1:0-7236 GCA_039929165.1 Ginsengibacter sp. | reverse complement strand
CCCGCCACATAGCCTCCACAATAGCACTACTGCTCTTTTATTGCCTTGCGGAATCTACCGCCAACATCGTATTTTAACGATATCTCCCTTAGTTATTTGAACACTTGAGACATAGGCCTGTAAGGATAAAGGGGTTAATATCTCACATTAGATATATACAAAAGCAATCATGATTATAATAAAAACAACATGAGATTTATTATTGTTTGCCGTATGATATTAGGTTAGCTAATATTCTATAAGGCCCTTCAATGCCATAAGGTAACTGGCGATGAAAGCTATAGGCGCAGTATGTATAACACCCTTTCCCATAGTTTGCCATAAGCCATCCACCTTTCTGCGGTGCCTGGCCTTTGTCAAAAGTTGAGATGATCGGAATGTAGGATTTGTCCCATGCTGAAAAGAATTTCGAACCCCTTTGTTCAACCCAATTATCAAAGTCTTTTAAAGTGATTTTATTTGGATGACTTAAAACCGGATGCGCTGCATTTAAAATAGTTACAGGTGAATTCTCTTCGGATATCTCTTCAGAATTAGAGGGCAAAACCGCATGAAAAGGTGCCATCCTTTCAGGAACGAATTCGGGTGTTTGGAAGAGCACAATAAGATGACCTCCCTGCCTGGCATATTCCAACAAACGATAGTTATATGTATTTAGATCCGGCCGTACGGCATAGGCCCTTGTGCCAATCATTACCACATCAAATTTATTTAAGCCGGCTGTTGACAGATCGCTTGTATTTAACAATTGCACTTTTGCACCCAACTGTTCCAATGCACGTGGAACTTCATCACCAACACCCATTATATAACCAATATTAAGATCAGGTGCAACATTAACGTCTATAGTTTTGATTGAAGATTGCGCAGGATGGTATGATATTGTTTGATCAAGATCAGGGTAGGAGGTAAGGTTATAGCCAAGCGAAAATTGTTTGCCACGAACTGTGGCAACCGCTTCAATACTTTTATTATTCTCCAAAATCGCTGGCATGGTAATCTTGATAGAAAATGTATTTTTCTCCCCAGCCTTTGTAAAAGAAAATTTTGTAAGTAAAGGTTCAACAATCCAGCCTGTCGGAGCTTTTATTGTAAGCTCGCCATGTACTATGCTATCAACATTGTTGACAAGTTGTACGTCTACAGAAAAACTTTTATTGTCTTGATTTTTTGGAACAACAATGACGGATGGCTTTATATTAACAGCAATTGCCGGTGCTACTTTTAGAATATGTCGATCATAGCCATAAGGCAATCTTGAATGAAATACCTCAACAGGCGAAGTCAATGTAATCAATTCACCATTGAGCAGGTACGTAGCTTCAATATTTAATGCATGATCTTGCCAGGGTAAATTCTCAAATTCCTTACTGTTTATCCGGTAGGCGCTTTCCTGTATAGATTTGCGGTTAAAATAAGGTTCACTAAAAGGGGTATTGGCCGGAATGGTCACTTTAAAATCCGCAACAATCTTTTCATTAAATGCCAGCCTCTTTAAATCTTGATTAGTCGATTCAATTGAGCAGTTGTTCAAAGACACCAGTTTAATGTTTACAGGCTTGATTACCTGGTGGGAATTGTTAACGAAAAGTGCTTCTACTTTAAAGGGCCGGTCCTGGACGGCAAAGCCCATTGTTGGCGGAGGTTCGTAAGCATTCCTGTCAGCTTTTGTATTGACAGGTACAGCCAAGGCTTCCAGGTGAATACCTAAAATCTCATTTATCACATCTTCAAATTGCCTCTCTTTTATTTTTAGTAAGAACAACACATTAGGTTGACCGTTTAGCAATTTTACCGCTGCACGGGTTTTTGAAAGGCCATTGATAAGAAAGGGAAGAACACTTTCAGGTTTATCAGCTTTAACCTCATGCAAAGCTTTTGTAACATCTTCCTGAATGTTGATTAACAAGGGCTCGACGCTGGTATTTACTGCTTCTCCGGTAAGAGAAAAAATGCCGGTTATTGTTGTATCAATACCGTCAAAAAAACTTTTCTCTTTTTCGTTGCCCTTTACTTTGCTGAATAAACGTTCATAGTAATTAATAGATGCACCATAATCAAGATTAAGTTGTCCACCAAATTGTGAGCGGTGAAAGCTGTATCCCCTGGCGCCGAAATTTTTGTAAGAGGTTCCCAGCAAAGGATCAAATATGCCTGTATTAATTTTGATATTCCAGTGTTCATTTGGGTTTACACCACCACGATAAAACTTTAATGCTTTCCATGGTTGTAAATGTTCTTTTGTTATTTGATCGGGAAAGGCATTTGAGTCTCCAGCCATCGACCAGGCGAGCTGGCTTATTTCTCCCGCCGCCTGGTGATTGCCATGCCCATCTCTTTCTGAACCATTAAAGCGGGACACAATTACTGTTGGTCGGTTAATGCGAATACATCTAACCGTCTCAGCTAATATATTTTCTTTACCCCATTTTTCATAAGCTTCATCAACCCGTTTGGAAAAACCGTAATCAACTAATCTGGTAAAATATAGATCATCAAGTCCGTAATAGCCTGATGCCATAAGAAGCTCTTCAGTTCTTATCAAACCTAATGCATCAAATGCTTCGGCACCCAAAACGTTACCACCACCTTCGCCTCTGTTTAGCGATAGAAGCGCTGTTCTGTAACCCATGCCTCTGCTTAAAAAGTTTAATAGGCCGGCATCTTCATCGTCTGGATGGGCCTGCGTGGTAAGCACACTAGCAGTATTTTGCAATTTTTTTAGCCTTTGCCATATACCGACAAAGCCATGATCTTGTGCCAAATCTTTAGCGCCCTGTTTGGTACCGTTCAGCGTTAGTACTTTAAATAAAGAAGAGTTAGTTGTCTGGGAGAACAGCTCACAATTACCAAGCAATAAGATCATGCTAACGAAAGCAAACTTGACAGTAAACTTCTTCGAAGCAAATTTGCTCGGGCTGCTGAATTTTATTTTCATGGATGAATAAGGGAGACCAATCTTTTGCTAATATTAATAAATAGTCCTTATACCTTGACAGAAATTAGTTTGTGGACTTTAATAAATTACGAGTATTATAAGAAAAACAAAACTCCCGCACTTATCATGCAGGAGTTCAAATTTTTTCGGCTCACCTTATAAGGTGCAGCTTCTTGTGGGGGATGGTTACGTCTGAGAGATTGCTCTCTTCCAATTAGTTTTTGGTCTCAGTTACATTCTTCCCAGGTATTGGTTTTTTAAAACGGGTTTGGTTTTCACAGGTATTCAATGTCTTTCAATGGATCTGGTTGCTATCACATAGCTTTTGGCATCATCGTGATTTGATAATTCTTTTAGGTAGACTGGATGTGTTGGCTTTTGCCTGGATAATGGAAAAAAACAAGAAGTTGACTGATACCGGATTATTTGGTTTGTTCTGGAACCTGGATTGTTATAAGTCTTTTGTAGGATTTGGATTTTGTTTAGATTAATGCTTCAACTGCATCAATCAACTTCTGGAACAAAGATATAACCCCTGCATAGCCTTAACAATAGCACTACTGCTCTATTATGGCTGTATGGTTATTACTGCCAACATCGTAATTTAACGTGGCCTTACTACCGTACTTGTACCAGCCTTTGATTGTTGAAAGGGGCAGAAATAAAAAACTCCTGCCTTGTGGTGCAGGAGTTTTAATTTCTTTTGGCTGAACTTTTTTAGTTCATCTGCCGGATTGTTTGGGAATAGTGACTTTTTTAGAGACCGCTCTCTGCCAATTAAGTTTTGGTTTCAGTTACAGTTCATCCCAGGTATTGGATATAAAAACGGGCGCTGGTCTTCCAAAAAATTAAGCTCTTTTTTAAAAGAATGTCACATAGCTTTTAGCATCATCGTGATCACTTAATTCTTCAGGTCTTGGATGTTTTGGCTTTTTACCGGATCATGGATTTTTAAAAACAGAAGTTGACTGATACCGGATTTTTTTGGTTTTTAGGGAACTTGGATAAATTTGTCTTTCTTAGGATTTTAGGATTTTTTTTAGATCAATGCTCTTAAGCATCAATCAACTTCTATAACAAAGATATACCCGCCACATAGCCTCCACAATAGCACTACTGCTCTTTTATTGCCTTGCGGAATCTACCGCCAACATCGTATTTTAACGATATATCCCTTAGTTATTTGAACACTTACTAAATTAAGTGTAACAGTATATGCTTTTTCCCAATGCGAATAAGACAAGGCAGTATTTCGCAAAGAAATAGTAGCTAATTAAAAGCCTTATACTTTTTAAATAACGACAACACATGAAATATATCTTCTATTGTTACTACCTATACAAACAAAAACTCCCACATTTTCATGCAGGAGTTCAAGATTTTTTCGGCTTAACTTTCTCTAGTGCTTGTTGCCGGCTGTGGGGATTGTTACTTTTTGAGATCGCTCTCTCCCAAATAAATTTTGGTTTGAGTTACATTCTTCCCAGGTATTGGTTTTTTTAAAACGGGTTGGTTTTCACAGGTATTCAATGTCGTTCGATGGATATGTTGCAATCACATAGCTTTTGGCATTATCGTGATTTGATTAGTTCTTCTTTTAAATAAACTGGATGTGTTGGCTTTGCCTGGATAATGGATTTAAAAAAAACAAGAAGTTGACTGATACCGGATTAAGTTTGGCTTTTTTTGGAACTTGGATGAATTCTGTCTTTCTTTAGGATTTTTGGATTTGTTTCGATTAATGCTTCTTAGCATCAATCAACTTCTGGAACAAAGATATAACCCCTGCCCGGCCCTCACAACAGCACTATTGCTCTTTTATTCTGCTATGGTATTTACTGCACAAGTAGTAAAAAGCTCAAATAGATGTTAGTAAATCAACGGTGCTAACAATAAAAAAACGTCACGTTAAAAAAGATCAATTCAATTAATAATTATTTGGCCAGGAGCTGAAGCTATTTGCTATGCTATATTTCAGCAGTATTACTCGAGTAAAAATTGGCAGGTAATTTTACTTAATCAGGCTTTGAATAAGATCGTACTTGGTAACAATATGTAATTCACCGCTGTCATCCTTACTCAATATTGCACCAGATTCTTTAGTTATTAATTTACTCAACCTTTCTACAGGTGCATCAAATGCTACCATAGGATAAGGTTTTTCCATAATAGCTTTTACGGGTTGATCTTTAATTTCAGGATCGCTTAATATTTTATTGAAGATGCCGCTTTCACTCAAAGCCCCAACAATATCGCCATTAGTCATCACCGGGATATTTTCGATTTCATACTTCTGCATGAGTTGAATTGCTTCTGCAGTTGTTTGTTCAGCTTTAATAGTAACGAGTTTTTTTGTGCCTCTTCCGCCAACCAAATCTTTAAAAGTTTTAACCTCAAGAAAACCACGTTCCATCATCCATTGATCATTATAAACTTTACCTACATAGCGGCTGCCATGATCACAAAAAACTACTACAACAACATCAGTTTTCTTTAACTCATTTTTTAATTGCATTAAGCCCTGCAATGCACTGCCGGCGCTATAACCTACAAATATGCCTTCTTCTTTTGAAATCCTTCTGGCCATTACAGCACCGTCCTTATCAGTAACCAATTCAAACTTATCTATTAAGTTCATGTCATAATTAGCCGGCACAAAATCTTCTCCAATACCTTCTGTAATATAGGGATGAACTTCATTCATATCGATTTCGCCGGTCTCATGATACTTTTTTAATAAAGACCCGTAAACATCTATCGCCCAAATTTTAATGTCCGGTTTTTTTTCTTTTAAATATTTAGCTGTGCCTGTTATTGTGCCGCCGGTACCGGTTGCCACAACAAGATGAGTAATCTTACCTTCAGTTTGCTCCCAAAGTTCAGGGCCGGTTGTTTCATAATGTGCCTGCCTGTTAGCCAGGTTATCATATTGATTCATGTGAAACGAATCCGGTATTTCTTTGGCTAATCTTGCAGATACCGAGTAATAGCTTCTAGGATCGTCAGGCTCAACATTGGTCGGGCAAACTATTACTTCAGCACCAACTGCCTTTAATATATCAGCTTTTTCTTTTGACTGTTTATCTGTTGTGGCAAACACACATTTATAACCTTTAACGCAGGCCGCAAGCGCCAGTCCCATACCTGTATTACCTGAAGTGCCTTCTATAATAGTGCCGCCTGGTTTAAGTTTACCTTGTGCTTCAGCAGCCTCAATCATCTTAATTGCCATCCTGTCTTTAATGGAATTGCCGGGATTGAAATATTCAACTTTTGCAAGCACAGTGCAAGGCAACTGCTTAGTTATTTTATTTAGTTTAATAAGAGGTGTATTGCCGATCGTATCTAATATGCTGTTAAGCCACATAATAATTATTTGGCTCAAAGTTACTCAAATCAAAAAGATAGATTTAAAGTACTTGCTAACGCAGGTATGGAGAATTGTTTAGAAATCAGCTGTGATAAAGAGCAAAAAATTGTATAGTAAACCTTATCTGCGGCTTTTGCTGAAATGAAATAACATGAAAAACGAGCCAATTAAAATAAACCAAATACCAATACTCATTTGGCTCAGCAAGTCTTTAAGATGTGCGCTATTTAATGTGCTGGAATTTTTATAACCGGATAAAAAAAGTGCAACATATATAACAACCAGAATGAAAGGAAGAAATCTAAAAAAGCCACCTGCACGCCCAGGCAGAAAACCTGAGATAGTATCAATTAAAGTGTATAGAGCACAAAAAGGAAATAAAATTAAAAGCAATTTAGCAGGACTATACTGTTGTGTTACGATAGTGAAGCCGCTTAGATTTTCACCGTTTTTAAACCATGGTAAAAAGAAACCAACAATAACTAAAATTGAACCCCAAAACGCAGGTGACCTAAAAAAATTGCTAGTAGTGGAAACTGCATGTTGATTGGTAACAACTCTCTTTCCAGAAATGTTTGTAGTATCTGCAACAATCTGTGCGCCGCAATACGTACAAAATTTACTGTCTTGAGGAACTTCTTTTCCGCAATTGGCACAATATATCATAAGAAACTAATAGGTTAATAGGAGCGAAAGTTAAAGAATTTTGTTAGTGCTAATAACTTTATAAAGATATATTTTGACGAAGAGACAATACTGGCATTCAATTTTTCAAGACGGATAAAGCACTCCTGATAAATTCATCTTCGGCATTACTAACTTCAAATAAACCCTCGTTGCTCCATATCTGTCTTGCCGTTAGTAATTTTATCTGTTTGGCAACAGCGGTTTTTTCATCGCTATGAAGCTTTGTAAGATCAACAGAATC
>JBDSRT010000285.1:0-10756 GCA_039929165.1 Ginsengibacter sp. | reverse complement strand
TTCTTATGAATAATAGCTAATTGCATGCAACCATTAATTATATGCGGTCACAAATTGTGACCTTAGACAGCGGGTGTAATTTATTGTCTTTGTTTAAACAACACTTCATCAAGACTGAATTTCCCCGGCCCGGCAAATAAAAAAAGTAAGCCCAGCAATACAAACATAAACGGATACTGATCATCAGCCCAAATTTTTCCATTGCCTATAAAAAAAGTAATGTAAGCTAATGTGCCAATTGTTATGAGCGCACCTATTCTTGTAAAGAGACCGAAGGTTAATAAAATACCAGCGATAAATTCAGCCCCTTTGCCCAAGTATACCAGGAACTTTCCTGAAGGTGAATTTTTAAACATATCCCATTGTGCATATTCATTCATCTTGGCAGCATCAAAAACCTCACGGCCATGGTAGATGAGGAATAGTCCTGTGATCACTCTCACAATAAAAATTACAGTGTAAGTGCCAAATGGTTTTGCAGAAAAAAAGTTACTCATAATAATCTATTTTAACGCTTCATCCTTTTCTTTAACCAGGAAGTTAGCTGAATCCTGCAAGCCGCTGGTTTCCCAATTAAGTATAGCCTCGTCAGGTATAGCCTGCAACGGGATAGTGCTTGATTTTGAGGGTTCGTTATAAGGCACATTAGAACTTCTATTGTAAACAGAAATCATACTCCACCTGGCTTTATCAGAAAGATTTGCTTCGCTGCGATGCAATAAATTACTATGAAAGATCAATGCATCTCCCGGCATCAACTCAACATAGACAAGGTCATTTGTTTTTAAGGCAAGGTCAACATAATGTTGCGAAGCGCCAACCTGCTCACCGGCAAAACCATGCTCTATCCTGCCCATTTTATGGGTGCCTTTTATTACCTGCATACAACCATTCTCTTTATTTGCCTCGGTTATAGCAATCATTATCGAGATCATCTGGTCGGGGTATAAAAATTCATTTTTGTACCAATAACCATAATCCTGGTGCCACTCCCAGGCGCCACCGATCTTTGGTTCCTTTTGCATAAGCTTACTGTGAAAATGACAAACCGGCGCATCGCCATCTAATAGCGCATCAGCAGTATCAATCATGCGGTGGCTTTTAGTAAGTAAGCCATACAAATCATCACCCGGCGTGTACCATAACGCCAATTTTGTTTTTTTTCCCGACTGATCATTCAAATCAAACGAATGCTTTTTCATTGTATCGTCTGCAGTGGCAACGCCGTAGAGCTTGGTAATAGCTTCCTGCAATAAAAAGTTTTTTACAATGATGTAACCATCTTTTACAAAGGCCTTTTTTTGTTCGGCAGTTAATTGGAATGTTGACATAAGATTTTTTTTACTTAATAATTAAATTAATACTGGTTAAACTATTGGCCAGGGAAATTTACTTTGCAGTTTTATCCTGGTTCCCCTTTCAGACGATTTTCTCGCTGCTTCTATAATCTCTAAAACATGCAGGGCATGCTCCACATTAATTTTTGGCTCAGTTCCATTGATCATACTTTCACCAACAACCTTTGCACCTTCCTGCCACTCATACCCACCTTTGTCTGAACTTACCAGTTCTGCAGGCTTATCCCAGGAAGTATCCATCATCACACCATTCGTTTCCCAATCGTAACCGATCAGGCGCATATTTCCCTTATCGCCATATATCTGTATGGAATGCAGAGACTGTGTGCCTGCTTCATGGCCATGTGGATCAAAATAATTAAAGCCACACATCACATGGCTGATAACGCCTTTATCATGTTCAAGCAAAAGATGTGCGTTATCTTCTGCTTCTACTTTTATCTTCCCTTTATCATCAACAGTACGTTCAGGATTTACTATAGTTAACATGGCCATTACACTCCTGGCTGGCCCGAGCAACCCTGTTAATGTTGCCATATTATACACGCCGAGATCTGGCATGCTTCCGCCGCCTTTTTCATAAAAGAATGCTGACCATGTTGGGCCGGTATGTCCGTATTGCCCATGTGCACTGGCCAGCCGGCCTAACTTTCCATCCTGAATGCCTTTACTCATAAACGCAAACTGCGGACTGTTTACCACCGCGGGTGCGCCCCATATTCTTAATTTTTTTGATTTCGCCAGATCCAGAAGGGCTTTGCCTTCTACATAAGTGTTGGCCATAGGTTTTTCGCTCCATACATGTTTGCCGGCCATCAATGCCTTTTTGTTAAGATCGCCATGCACCTGCATGTCGGTTAGTGTAATCATCATGTCGAACGGCACGCCTTTAAGCATTGCATCAATGTTTGCGTAAGTGACAGCATTAACATTGTACTGTTTGTTTTGCGCCACAGCTCTTTCAGGCTTAATGTCGCAAAGGCTTACAATTTCAATTAGTAATGATGTTTGAAGTTTTGGTATATAGCGGTTACTTACGCTGCCACAACCTATAACTGCAACTTTTAATTTTTTGTCCGGCGTATTCAAAGCCCAACTTTCCAAAGACGAGACTAACAAAGCCGCACCTGCCGTGCCGGTGTATTTCAAAAAATCTTTCCTGTTTATCATACAATTATTTTAATAGTTGCTGATCTTTTGTTTCATGAGATCTGTTTGATAAGTCAAATTATAAAAATGGTTAAAGTATTGATGTGCATCATTACTTTAACCAGGGACTTTCAAAGTCCAGCTTCTTTAAACCTTGCTGAATTTCCGGACAACTCATAAATAATTTCCACAACAGACCACTTCTGTAATTTTCTATCATAGCGATGATCGGTCCCTGGTCAATGGCAAGATGACTTTTAGCATACCAGTTTTGTGTTTCATTAAAGGCGTCTGTAAAGCCATACTCACTCCATATTTTATCACCAAGGTCTTCATAGAAATGACGCAAGGCTTTCATTGAAAATTCAGGTGTGTATGGGAAAGCACTTAATGCTGCCGTTGGCGTAATAGTACCGTTATCATTGGTTGGAGAAAAGGCATTGTAGCCATCATATGTATCACTCGCTGTAAGTCCCCAGCAGTTTTCGCCATAGCCTTTAAACTTTTTTGGATTATCTAAACAATAGGCATGATTGATCAGCGTATGATTTTTATTCTGCTCCCAATAATCTGCATACTCATCTTTTAATCCTCTCGGGTCCAAGCCTAAAAAAGAATATTGCGAGAAAAACAAAGGGCCGCCATAATCAAAACCCAATGGTAATTTATAACCATAAAATTCTTTACCATTCTTAAAGAAACTGCTTTGTGCCCATCCACGATGGTAAATGGCCGCAGGCACCTTAAATTTCTCATTTGGAGAAGATGCTGCAAGAATGTACATGATTATACATTCATTAAAGCCACGTACAGGAAAATTCATAGCCCAGCCATTGTTTGGACTCCAGTGCCAATACAACACTTCCTGCCCACCCTGTGTGTACCAGTTCCATTCAATGTCAGGCCATAACCAACTAAGCTTTTGCCTGAATTCTTTTTCTACCGGATCATCACTATTAAAATATTGGCGGGCGCATAACAAGCCCTGGAATAAATAAGACGTTTCAACCAGATCGCCGCCATCATCTTTACGGCTAAAGGGAATTGTTTTGCCTGTTGCGCCATCAAGCCAGTGCGGAAATGCACCATGATAAGCGTCAGCCTTTAATAAGAAATTTACCATCTTTCTCATGAACCTTGCTGCAGTGTCCCGGTCAATCCATTTTCTTTCAGCAGCTGTTATAACGCCCATGATGCCAAAGCCTGTACCGCCTGTGGTAACGGTTTCATGGCCATAATTTATGATGTTACTTCTTTCCCTTGCCATACCGCTCACGGGATGTGCAAAATCCCAGAAATAACGGAAGGTTTGTTTTTGTACGAGATCAAGTAAGGCAGAATCTGATAAGCCTTTGGTGATCTTTAAAGATGGTTCAATCGCCTGTACACCTACTTTACTTTTTTTTTGTGCCTGAGACGAGATGCATAAAGAGAGTATAAAATAAACAAGAAAACTTCTCTTCATCATGGTAATTTTTTCAATAATGAAAGTAAACAAATCTGCTAAAAAGAAATGGCTTATAATGATGGTCCCTGGAACTGCAGGCTTTTCAAACCCCGTTTTATTTCCGGGCAACTCATAAATAAATTCCATAATAATTTACTGCGGTAATTCTCGATCATTACTATCATGGGTCCCTGGTCAATGGCTAAGAAGGAATCGGCAAACCATAACTTTTGAAGATTAAAGGCATCAATAAAACCATATTCTTTCCAAAGTTTATCACCGAGTGTATAATAGAAAAATTTAAGTGCCTTCATAGATTCAACAGGCGTATAGGGCAGTGATGATATTGCTGCGGTGGGACTAATGGTGCCATTATCATTGTTCGGCTCATGTGCGCTGTAGCCGCCCTGTTCGTCACTCGCCGTCAAGCCCCAGCATGAATCACTATAGCCATAAAAGCCTTTGGGATTGGCAACACAATAGCTATAATTGATTTTAGAATGCGCCACATTTTGGGTGAAATAATTTCCATACTGATCACTAAGCCCGTTTGGATTAAGACCGAGAAACGAGTAATGCGCAAAGAATAAAGGACCGCCGAGTGTTGGCCCTAAAGGCAATTTAATGCCATAATAGGTGTTGCCGTTAAGCATAGCGCCCTTGCTTGCCCAGCCTGCGTTATAAACATCGGCATCGAAAGCGTTGGTATTAGAAGAAGCGGCAAGTGCATAAACTATTAAAGCTTCATTCCAGCCTTTAATTTGAACGTTCATCAGCCATTGTTTATCCGGGCTCCAATGCCAGTACAGAACGTCCTGATTATTTTGTCTAAACCAATTCCATTCAACGGCATCCCATAAGGTATTAATATCGTCACGAAGTTTAATTTCTTCAGGCGTATTATTTCTAAAATACTGTCGGGCACAAAGCAGTCCCTGCATTAAATAAGATGTTTCAACCAGATCAGCACCATTATCATTTGCACTAAAAGGTACCGTAGTTCCTGTACTGCCATTAACCCAGTGTGCAAATGCGCCATGGTAAGCTGTGCATTTTGTAGAAAGGAATGTTACAATTTTTTGAATGTGATTAAGCCCATCATTTCTTGAGATAAAATTTCTATTAGCTGCGGCAATTATACTCATCACGCCAAAACCTGTGCCGCCGGTTGTAACAACATCACCGGACGCATTTCGCTCCCTTGCCATGCCGGAAACGGGATGTGCAAAATCATTAAAATATCTAAAGGTTTGTTTTTGTATAAGTTCCAGGAGTGCATCATCAGCTATACGTGAAAATTTATCAGTAGAATCTATAGAGGTATTAAAGCTTATTGATACTGCAGGTGATAACAAGGTTTTTTCCTTTGATTGAAGTGCACCAGAGACTGTTAGTGAATACTTTGTAAGAGGTTGTAACAAAATGGAAGGCTGAATTACAATTATACTATCATTATTTTCATAGGAGACCATGTATGGAACGGGAGAATTTCCTCCTTGCATAGAAATATTTCCATCTACAGATTTCTGGTTTACAGGTGCAGAGAATGCAACCTTTATTTGCGGTTTAAAGGCTACGTCAACAAATGGCAGGCTATTGGAAGCCTTATCATCTATCTTGACAGAGTTGGCTTGGAAAGCAGAAGGTATAGAAGGTATAGAGTCCGGAGACTGAGATTTATTACAAGCCAAAAATAGAATAACTGATATAAATACATAGTATTTCTTCATAAAACTATTTACAGTATGTTGTACAAAAAAGGGCTACCAAAATAGGAAGCCCTTTCAAATAACTTTCTAAAAAATATTATCTTCCGGCTAATTCTAATTGATACAGAGCTGTGATTTCATCATCAGTTAAAGCTTTGTCATAAAATCTTACCTCGTCAATTAAACCTCTATACAATCCCTGGAAACCCTGGATTGCTGATGCTGAAAAGCCTGTAGTATTGTTAGGGAAACCACCAATCAAAACCTGAGTTTGCGCAGAAGCGGGTAAAGCTATCGGGCCTAATCCAACACCAGCGTTATCTCTAAATCTAAATTTGTTATTAGATACTCTAACGCCATTGGCAAATAGATCTAAAAATGAACCGGCGCCATCATACCTGGTGATATAATTAATCCATTGGTTTGCACCAAGCACAGTTTTGAAATCAATTTCTCTATCTCCAAAATCATTAATATTATCACCACCTTGTTTTGAACCTGAAGAATACGTGCCGAATAAAGCTTTAAGTACTAAGGTGTCATTATATGAAGTAGGCCTGCCATTCTCCAAATACATATTTATCGGACCACTATTCCAGTCAGTTTGTGCATCTCCGGCAAGAGCTAGAGCAAAAACGCCTGTTGGCTTTGAACCTTCTCCCTGGTTTTGCGTTTTTATCCAGGTGCTTACAGTAACACTCCCCAAGTTAGTTTTATTAAGTGCGGCAATAGTAGGGTATAAAATATAGCCACTGTCTAAGTTCACAGCCTGACCTTTAATGCCGGCTTCAAATGAAGATCTTAAGCTTGTAGTTGGAGCTGTTGATGAAATAGTTTCATTAGCGTTACCATCAAATGACCAATAGGCAAGCAGGTTATCTTTTGCTACGTCTCCTGCACTATTATACCCGCCGATGGGTGGCAATACTACATCAGGCGTTTTATCTTTCTTTTTGCAAGATGTAATGACAACAGAAAAAAGAAATGCGCCCACTAAAAAGGCTGACACATTCTTCATTGAATTTTTTTTCATGATTGCTTTGTTTAAGTGTTTTAAAGGAAAAATAGGTTTGACTAACTATATTACATTACCAAAACTGTTCCTAATTCGAGTTTATTTATATTACTAATAAATGCGAATGAACTAAAAATTATTTTATAAAATACTTAGTATCCCGGATTTTGCAAAAGTTTACCATTACTCAAATTGATCTCAATTTGTGGAATAGGAAAAACGTCATGTTTACCGTCAATATAGGGTTTACCAAGTGCTCTTAATATTTCACCAGCCCTTCCCGTTCTTTGCAGATCAAACATGCGGTCATGTTCAAAAGCCATTTCGACCCGTCGCTCATCATAAATGGCATTTCTCAACTCGTCTGTGGTAGTTGCTGTTGTGCTGGCGAGACCTGCACGGTTACGTATACTGTTAAGCGCCTGCTGTGCCGATAAAATGTTGCCTAATTCATTTTCTACTTCAGCTTTCATTAACAGCACTTCCCCATACCTGATGATCCGTAAATTTTTATTTGTTTGCACATCATCGCCGTTAAAAGTTTCAGCAGTTTTACTTACATAAGATTTGTAGTTGTACATGGGATTAGTGGCTGCAGGATTTACTGTAAAACCATCAAAGAGTGTTTCGCCTCTAAACATGATGGTCGCCTCTTTTCTCACATCTCCCGGCTCATAAGCGCTTACCAAATTCTCAGTTGGTGTGTTAAAGCCCCAGCCTAAACCACCGGCCCCACGTGGAGCCTGTACCAAAAAATATTCCCACACACCCAGGTTAGGCGTAGTGCCTACTGCATTTACTTCCCAAATAGATTCAGGCGAAAATTCTCCTACTTCACGCCATATTTTTGAATAGTCATCAATTAACGCGTACTGGTTGGAGGCTATTACGGCATCACAAAGATCTTTTGACTGTGCCCATTTTTTTTGATATAAATATACTTTTGCCAATAAAGCTTCGGCAGCCCCTTTGGATACTCTTCCATTTTCTGCAGCCGGAATTACTAAGGGCAATTTTGCAATCGCATCAGTTAAGTCGCTTTCAATATAGGCGTAAACTTCCTCAGCAGAAGCCCTGTTTGTCGCACTTTCAATGTCAACTTCCGATTCCAGTACTTTAGTAATAATGGGCACACCGCCAAAGGTGCGTACAAGGTTCCAATAAAAATAGGCCCGCAGCATTTTAGCCTCACCGATGTAACGGTCTTTATCAGGTACATCCATATCGGGTAAAAATTTTAATGCATAGGTGGCTCTTCCAATGCCCTGGAAATTATTAAGCCATATTTCTGAGAATGAAAGAGCCGAGGCCGTAAATGTCCAGTTATCCAGTTGGTCTTTATCTGCACCTGCATCACTCACATCGCTGCCTTTATCTGCATCATCTGATGTTATACTGGTGATACCGATCCATGAAAAGGAATGTTCACCAAAATCGTACAATTTATTATAGACCGCTGCAATCATTCGCTGGGCACCGTCAGGGCTTTTCAACAGGTCTTGCAATGTAATTGTACGTGGAGTTTCTTCTAAAAATTTTTTACCACAGGATAGAAAAGTGAAAACTGTAAAAGAAAGAAACAGTACTTTATGTAAATTCTTCATAGTAAATTATTTGAACTGAACATTAAGGCCGATTAAATAAGTGGCAGACACGGGGTAAACATTTAATTCAATCCCAGCTTCATTTTGGTTGCCCGGTAATTCCGGTGTGAAACCTGTATAATTGGTTAGCAGAAAAGGGTTTTGAGCACTTGCATAAATCCTGATGCTTGAAGCATGAATCTTATTGTTTTTTGGCAAAAAGGTATAGCCTAATGTAAGGTTATTAACTCTTATAAATGAACCTGACTCCAAGAAATAATCCAATGGAGGTACTACACCATTAAATGCACGTGGGTATTTATTTTCAGTGCTTCCCGGCTGCCACCTTTTTATGGCCACATCATATTCCACGTTGTAATTTCCACCTGTTCTTACGCCCTTTTTAGCATTGTAAACTTTGTTGCCGGCATTGCCATAAATATCAAAGCCAAAATCGATATTTTTCCAGTTTAATGAACCGTTTAGTCCGCCATAATATTTAGGTTGATACGAGCCTGCATAAACCCTGTCATTGTCATCAATTACACCATCACTATTTACATCTTTAATTTTAAAATCGCCTGGCTGCGCATTGGTAATGTGCGGATAGTTGGCAACATCGCTGGCATTTTGAAACACACCGTCCGTTTGGTAAATCCAAAACGAACCAATTGGTTGGCCAACTACAGTAGCTGTAGCCTGGTAACCGTTATTCAAACTTCCATAATATAGCGCTTTACCACTACCTATATTCTGAACTTTATTATTATTCATTGTCACATTCCCATTCAGGGTATATTTAACCTGGTCGTTTATGTTATCACTCCAGCCAAGCGCTATTTCCACACCCCGGTTTAGAATATTGGCGGCATTGGTCAGAAACTGACTTCCAAAACCAATATCAGTTAATGGAATAGTAAACAAAGCATTGGTAGAGTTTTTATTATAGTAATCTACTTCACCTGTCAGCCTGCTTTTTAATAAAGAAAACTCGACTCCTATGTCAAATTCCTTATTGTCTTCCCACTTTAAATTTGGATCTATAATGCCTAACGGAAGTGCACCATTAATCCTATTACTGCCGAAATAAGCGTACAGATATTGTGCGGGTTGAAGAATAAACTGCCCCGGAGCAATAGCATCGTTACCAACTATACCATAACTGGTTCGTAGTTTAAGGTTATCAAATATTTTTTGATCACCCATGAAACCTTCTTTAGTAACTACCCACCCCAAGCCCAAAGCGGGGAAATTACCCCAGCGATGATTAGCAGAAAAATTGCTGTTCGCATCTCTGCGGAAAGTGGCGTTTATTAAATATCTATCTGAGAAATTATAGTTAGCTCTTATGAAGTAAGATTCTCTTTTGAAGTAATTACCTATTGGGGACCGCAAATTTTGTTGGCCACCTGCTGTATCAGAAAAGTTTAATTGCCATTGGGATTTATCATCAGCGATTTTATCTTTCGAAGAATTTTGTGCCCACCCGTTTCGTCTCTCAGAAGTATGCCCGGCAGTTAAAACTATATGGTGATCAGTGCCTAAAGTTTTTGTATAAGTAAAATAATTGTCCCATGTCCATTGGTAAATGCTATCTGCATTATAATAAAGATGACTTACTTCATTTTTTTGGGTAGAGCTTACCGCGTACACCGGAACATATACTTTTCCGTTGTTCTGTTCTGCATCTATCCCAAAAGATGAACGGAACGAAAGATCTTTCGTTATTTTATATTCGCCCCATAAACTTCCCTGGCCACGATCTCCATAACTTTTATCCCGGGTGAAATCAAGGGTTGCAAGAGGGTTGCCGACGTTACTTTTTTCAGTGAAACCATAAGTGCCATCTGTATTTTTTGCATTGTAAATGGGTGCGGCAATATAAGCCTGTGTAAAAACACCGTAAGGTTTATTGTTAGACACATAGTGAGAAAAGGATAAATTATTTCCAAGTTTTAATTTAGGCGTGACGTTAAGTTCATGGTTGTAACGCAAAGTTGTCCTGGTGTAATCATTTCCCAATAAAACACCTTCTTCTTTAAGGTAGCCCCCCGAAAAATAGAACCGGTAGCTTTTTTTTCCTCCGCTAACGGACACATTGTGGTTCTGAATTATGGCAGGCCTTGTAATTTCATCATACCAATCAGTACTTCCTGTAATGTCTGCGGTAGTTATGTTCGGAGCACCAGCCGCATCGTTTGCATATAAAGTAAATAAGTTAGGACCAGCCAGTTTAACAATATTATTCAGTTTTTTCACTCCGCCGTATCCATTATAAGTGACGGTAAATTTTCCTTTTGTGCCGGCTTTAGTGGTAATTAAAACCACGCCATTAGCAGCTCTTGCACCATAAATTGCAGTTGAAGACGCGTCTTTTAAAATATCAACAGAAAGAATATCGTTACTGCTTATGTTCCTTATGTCATTAGTAATAATTCCATCAACCACATACAGTGGATCTGCACCTCCTAGAATGGATCCTACACCTCTTATTC
>JBDSRT010000284.1:0-3811 GCA_039929165.1 Ginsengibacter sp. | reverse complement strand
ATCCTGGATTCGCACATCAGGAATATAGCCGATGTAAGCGGTGCGGGGGATACAGTTATAGCTGTTGCTGCGTTAATATTTGCTATCACGAAAAATGTTTTCCTTACGGCTGAAATGGCAAATATTGCCGGGGGACTGGTTTGTGAACAGGTTGGTACAGCGGCTATAGACCGGCAGCGTCTTTTGGAAGAAGCGCTATTGTTACTTTAAAAATAAATATGGATATAAATAAAGCTTACCAGATTATCGCTAACAAATTATCGCTTTGGTTAAAAGAACTCATAAAGCTTTTACCAAATATTGCGCTGGCAACTCTGATATTAGTGATTGGTTTTTTTGTCGCCAAATGGATAAAAAAGCTTACATGTAAGGTTTTTACCAGGTTTATTCATAACGAAACACTCAACAATCTTTTTTCTTCACTGGTTTATATTTTTTCGCTGGGCGTTACCATTTTTGTGGCATTAAGTGTCCTCAATCTTGATAAAGCAGTCACCTCCATTTTAGCGGGTGCCGGCATTCTTGGTTTAGCTCTGGCCTTTGCATTTCAGGATATTGCCTCCAATTTTATGTCAGGTATTTTTTTATCTATCCGCAGGCCGCTTCATGTTGGAGATATCGTAAGAGTAAAGGATTATATGGGAAAAATTACACAGATTAATTTACGTGATACAGTGCTTAAAACATTCCAGGGGCAAATGGTTATTATACCCAACAAAGAAGTGTTGCAAAATCCCATTGAAAATTATTCACTCTTAGGGAAACGGCGAATGGATTTAACGGTAGGAGTGTCTTACGACGCAGATCTGCGAAAGGTTAAAGAGATAACGTTAAAAGCTGTGGAAGGCATTGAAGCGCTTACTAAAGATGAAACAACTTTTTTTTACAAGGAATTTGGTGATAGCTCCATCAATTTTGATATAAGATTGTGGGTAAACACTGCTGAGCAACCAGAGTATCTTCATGTTAGAAGTGAGGCTGTAATGCGCATAAAAAAAGCATACGACGAAAATAATATTACCATTCCTTTCCCGATAAGAACTTTAGATTTTGGTATACAAGGTGGTGTACCACTTAGCGATGTTGTTATCAAGACAAGTAAGGAAAGCACTTAGCTGTTGACTGAATATTATTTCACAACTTATTTGCATCGCAGTATTTTCCTGGTATTGAAGTGCTGAATCACCTCAACAATATTTTTTAAGAAATTAGCTATTATGAAACAACAATTAGCGCGGGAAAGGTATAAGCTACTTACGTCTATCGAGAAATTTTTAGAAGGCCCTATGATCTTCTTAGGGTTTGTATGGCTTATTTTACTTGTTATAGAATTAATTTGGGGGTTAAGTAAAATTCTTGAGTATACAAGCCTTACTATATGGATAATTTTTATCCTTGATTTTATCATTAAGTTTATTTTGGCACCCGGCAAGATTAAGTTTCTAAAGAAGAACTGGCTTACAGCTATTTCATTACTTGTGCCGGCGTTGAGAGTGTTTCGCATTTTCAGATTTGTCCGCTTGCTGCGAGGTTTAAAAGGCATCCGGCTGGTGCGCATTGTTTCGTCCCTTAACCGCGGCATGAAAAGTTTAGGCGCTACGATGAAAAGGCGGGCCTTTGCCTATGTACTGACTATTACGCTTATTATAACCTTTGCCGGTGCGGCCGGCATGTATGCATTAGAAAGTCCAAATCCGGGCTTTGACAGTTATGGCATGGCCTTATGGTGGACAGCCATGCGTATAATAACGGCGGGAAATGAATTTAACCCTATCACGCCTGAAGGCAGAGGTCTTGCATTCATGCTGGCCATTTTTGGCTATACTATTTTTGGGTATGTAACGGCCACGTTCGCTACATTCTTTATTGGGCGTGATGCTGAAGAAGAGGATGCACCTGTTGCAGGCGCAAAAAATATTGAAGAACTAAAGGTGGAGATTCAAAAATTAACCGCTTCTGTGCAGGAACTCCGAAATAAATAGTGCTGTTATAATTCCTGTTGCACTTAAATATTTAAGAACCTCTATGTATGTTTTTATCTTCTCTTCAAACCGAAGTTTTAACGGGAGTCAAATCAATTATAAAAACTATTTTTTTATTAATGCTACCGTATCGGCTGCAAGCCTTGCCAGCAGAAAATTGTAAAATTGATCTGTTTGTGTTCTGCTTACCGGTCTTAAAGTGCTGTACACAACAGCAGGGATAGTATCAACTGATTGCCTGGTATTAGGCAACATTATCCACCCGTTTATTACAGTGTCTATAAATGGAAAAGCAATTTTTACCTCGTTAAATATTTGATGATATGATATGGTGTCCGCTACGATAGGGGGCAGGGTGTCCTGTAGTTTAATTTCCCGTAGGTGCATTTCCTGAAACATTTGCTTTGTCATCTCTGCACTTAATTCATTCACTTCTTCCTTTGTAAGATTTACACGCATCGATATAAGATGATAAGCCTTCATTTTGTGTTTGGCTAAGGTGCTGTCTATCGCCTTTTTTAAAGTATCACTCAACTGCCTGCCTGAATGATAGACTTTAATTAGTTCCGAAGTATCCCGCTCAATCACTTCCCATTTTAAAATTTCATTACCCTGTTTCAGTATAGGTGACAATACTAGTTCCTCAATATCTTTTTTAATGACTTCTTTTTTATAAACAGTGTACAAAAAATAAATACTTGGTGTAAGGGCAATCATACTAAGGATTATGAACCATTGGCGGTATTGCCGGGCAACTTTGGTATTTACAAATTCTTTTTCCGGAAAATGTAGATACCTCACAATAAGATAGGTTGCGAAACTTATGAATATTGCATTGATAAAAAATAAATAGAAAGCACCGAAGAAATAGTTCCAGTTGGCCGTGGCAATGCCAAAGCCGGCTGTACATAATGGCGGCATTAATGCTGTGGCAATAGCTACGCCGGGGATCGCATTGGTTTGTTCATGCCTTGAGATCGACACTATGCCTGCTAATCCGCCAAACAACGCCACGAGAACATCCAGTAAAGTTGGAAACGTTCTGGCTTGCAATTCAGTTGTAGGCTCGCCTAAAGGCGACAGAAAAAAATAGATAATAGAGGCACCCAGGCTAATTACTACTGCTACGCCTAAGTTGGCTAATGAACGCGTTAATAGTTGTTTTTCGTGAATGGCTACCGATAATCCAACGCCTAAAATGGGAGACATTAATGGCGAAATAAGCATAGCACCAATAATTACGGCCGCAGAATTGGTGTCTAAACCAATTGAGGCCAGGATGGTAGAGCAAACTAATATCCACAAATTATATCCGCGTAATGAAATGCCCTGGCTTATTGTTTTTTTAGTTTTTGCAAAATCAGCGTTTACTCTCAGGTTTAATATGTCGCTAATGTATTTTCTCATGCAGAGTTAGGCGGCTAGTTTTTTGGCAAATTTGCCGATTGTTAATCCTTGCACAATGATAGAAAAAAGCACGATGATATAGGTTATAACCACAAGCCCTGCACTAATTGTTGATTTAGGCAGTGACAGGGCAAGAGCAACTGAGATGCCGCCCCGTAACCCACCCCATGTTAAAACAGCAATTGCATTTTTTTCAAAAACAGTATTGTATTTAAGTATTAAAATTGGCGTGGCCACAGAAATAAACCGGGCCAGCAGCACTATAACAATACTGATACATCCCATCCAAAAAAGAGTTAAATTAAATGGAATGATCAGCATTTCGAACCCGATTAATAAAAATAAAATGGCGTTTAAAACTTCATCAATCATTTCCCAAAATTTATCAATGTAATCTCTTGTTACATCACTCATACCTTGCT
>JBDSRT010000283.1:0-8639 GCA_039929165.1 Ginsengibacter sp. | reverse complement strand
TCAGTAAATACTTTATCAAGAAACGCATATACATTTTCATTAGCCGGACAAAGTGTATTATCCAGTAAAGCAATGGGACCAGGCCAATCCATAAAAGTTTTTCCTTCAAAAATTAGGTGCGGGCCATTTGAACAGGATAATTCCGGATAGGCAGCAACTGTTGCAAGACTGTGGCCAGGCACATCAATTTCAGGTAAAATATTTACAAACCTGTCACTGGCATATTTCACTAATTCTCTTATATCATCCTGCGTATAAAAGCCTCCGTAATCCCTCGGATCTTTCGGATCAGGGTTAGTAGAATTTGACCATTTTCCATTCCGTGTTGGCCTGAAAGCACCGGTAGTAGTTAGCTTGGGCAGAGATTTGATTTCAATACGCCAGCCTTCATCATCAGTTAAATGCAGATGTAGCAAGTTGTATTTATATGGAACCATCTGGTCAATAAACTGCTTAACATCAGCTTTTGTAAAAAAGTGGCGGCTTACATCAAACATTAAACCTCTCCAACCAAATCTTGGATAATCAGTTATGGTTGCTGCAGGTATTATCCATTTTGTTGTTGTAACTGCTGTTCTAGAATTGATCTCTTTGGGCAGCATTTGATACAACGTTTGAACAGCATAAAAAGCACCTGCAGCATGGCTTGAAGCGATAGTTACCAAAGTAGGCGTAACAGTTAAAGAATACCCTTCTGTACCTAAAGTTTTATCAGTTGAAGATGTAAAAAGAATTTTATTATTAGCAGACGACGAGTTTTGCTTTCCACTGACAGGAAGTTTTAAGCCTGACGCTGCTGATAGTTTAGAAGCAAATTCATTTGCTATCTTCTGAATGGAATCGTTGCCATTTACTTCAATACTTGTTGAAGCGGTTACTTCGAAGCTACCTTCGCCGGCCGTCATTGATACTGGTTCCGGTATAATTGATATTTTTGTTTTTTCCTGTGCATTTGAAATTGAAACACAACCAAACATTATCAGCGCAAGAGCGATCCTTTTTATGTGCATTGTTATATTAATTGATTTTAGAAATTGAATTGTTATGTAACAGTTTATTTATTACGAATTCCCCGACTGCATTTCCCTGGACAATACCAGCATCGATGCCGGTTCGGTAATGAATGCCTCCATATACCCGGCTTATAGAGGCTTCGTCAGCCGCTTGACGGAATGAAGAAAAATCTCTTTGCATACCGATGTAAGCAAGATCAGAGGTATCTGTAAAAGCGAAATTGTCGCCAAACTTAGCAATTAGTATTGTTGCCGCGGAAGCTGAGATGCCGCTATGCCCGCTGCTATGTTCCGGGAAAGGCGGTGTTTGTAAAAAGGGCTGCCAGTCTCTGTCAATGCTTTCATTAATTACAGTAATTGGCCTTATTACATTACTTCTGAATTTCTCTTCCCAGCAGGTAATGATAACATCATGCATAGCAACTGAGGCTAACACAAAAGTCTGACAGGCTTCAACCGCATTTACCTTTTTCATTTTACATGCAATGGTGGTTATGCCTATCCAATGACCAACAGGGGTAATTTTTTTGTTGCCATACATCAAATGTCCGGCATGTTCTGTCACAAAAGGATTATCATCCCAATATTTTGCAATGGTTCGTTCACTGTCTGTGAGATTTTTACCGATATTATAAACTTCAAGCACATTTTTAAAGAACGGGCTGGTGCGGTTTGTGTCAAACAGAGGCGGCTTAGGACACTGGATTTTCGTGTTGGAATCAAGAGAAAGTGGTAAAATTTTACTCCAATATGGTTCGGCGGCATCAAGATAATCGGGAGGTGTCGGCCGCCATCTGCCGGCGGCTTCGCTACCTAGTTCCTTTGGCATGCCACGGGTTTCTTTGTAATTATCCTCCTTAGTCCGTTCCAAAATCGCATTACCAACTCTTTCACCAAAAGCCATAGAACTATCATATTCAACAAGGGTTATATGATCTTTGAAATTAGCGTATACCGCATCTTCATAATTCTGAAGAGTGTCTTTTGAAAAAGTAACCTTTTTTGCTACTGTAAAATAAGCTTTTGTGGAAGCAAGAGCATAATTGTACCTGGCATTAGCAACAGGTTGAGGTATTGAGGGGAAGCCATTCAACTTTGCCGCAATGGAAGGATAACCATTTTTGGTATGCCTGATAACTTCGTAGGCTGCCAGGCTGGTATAAGCATAAATACGGCTTGATACCGGCGGAGAAAAAACATCATGGATAATAACCTGTGTTAATTGATCGAGGTTATTATAAACCAGCTCATCATCTTTTAGAAGTTTTGATTTAGTGCTTTTATTAGTGTTATTACATGATACTATAAGTATACTGGCCAAAGATAAAAGCAGCAATCGTTTCATTAGAGTAAGTCTTTATAAATCAGAATTGAAGATAAATCATTATTGTATAACTGAATGAACGATCAGGGCGCCGCAATTAAAACTTAACTAATTATGTGAGCTTATATTTTTGAGCAAAATAAACGAATGCGTTTTATTGCCTGTTGAAAGATTATTTTGGGTGCCTGGCCCCCGGTTAAAACTGCCCAAAGCAATATCTACTTTTCCATCTGTATCAAAGTCGCCAGTATCCATAGTTAGCCATCGCCCTTGTGGTAACCCGCTAATGGCATAAGGTTTAAAGTTTTCTTTTCCAATGTTTTCTAAATAAACAAATCCTTCATCAGGTTTGTGAGCAAGATCCGGGAAAAAGGATATACAACTTAAATCAAGATCACCGTCTCCATCAAAGTCTTTGGCCATCGCTTTATAACAGCCATTTATGGGATAGAAAAATGTCTCCTTAAAATGATTAGTCTTGTCGTTTAAAAAAATATAAACACCATGATACGGCTTTAAGATGGCCGAGTAATCCGCATTGTCGCCGCAGGTGTAAAGAATGTCATCATAGCCATCATGATCAAAGTCGGCCAATTCAAAATATGAAGAGCCGTAAGACGGGGGAAAGCGAAGTACCTGGCTTGATTCAAACTTTCCCTGCCCTTTATTTGTAAATAGAAATATGCCTTCTTCACCTTGTGAAAATAGTACCCAAATATCAGGCAAGCCATCATTGTTCACATCTCTAATATATGACTTGATAGCGCCGGGAAGAGGACGAAGGATATGCTTTTTAAAGCTATCGACTTTGTTCTCCATCCAGCATAATTTGCCTGTTATAAATCCGAATTCGGAGACGAGGTAATCCTGCCTGCCATCGTTATTTAAATCTGCTGCAGTCACTTCTACCGGCCTTTGAAGATCCTGAAAAAGCAATTTATTTTTTGAGCCTTTGGTATTCAGGGAGAGCGTTTCAATTTTTCCGGAAGTGCCGTTATTTGGGTTTAAAACACCGATGTTGCAAAGCAATAACTTATTAGGCTCGAGTTTCACATCAACGATTGGCCCGTTAGTTTTAAAAGAATCTGTTACATTCAGATCTGCATCAAAAAAGTAGCTGCTATTCTTCATAGCGTCGCTCACCAGTAAACGTGAGCTGTTGTTGCTATCGAGGATTTTTATGTACGATGTAGCTGCATTTTGGTATAAATCTTTCGGCACAACAACCTTAAAAATCTTATCTGATAGATTAACGGTAGTGTTGGCTGGTTGTTGCAAACTGTCTGGAGAAGTGGCGGTATAGTAATCAATTATGTATTGCCACTCAACAGGTGTTAACAAAGGTTTAGCGGGATAGATACTCTCTTTTAAATATGGATCATTCTTATAAGAGGGGTAAGTTTCGAAACCATTTTTTTCAATACCAAGCCTCGGGCCCATTTGAGGGAGTACGCCTTTTGCCCAGCTCTTTGCATCAAGCAATGATGGATCAGGAAACTGGTGGCATTGCGAACAAAATTGCTGACTTAATTTTGCACCAGCTTCGATATTGTAATAGGAAACCGATGCATAAGAATGATTGCGGTTATATGGTGATCCACATGACAACAAGCCGCTTATTACAACCGTAAAAAAAATAGCGTACAACTGTTGTCTCAAGCCCAGGCTCATGTATCAATCAATTAAAACTTACAGTTCTTACGCCTTTTAGCGGGTTATTAATCTGTATAGAATCTACACCCTTCCCAATGGAAAGAAATCTTCCCGATTGCGATAAAAAGGAAGAGCCGTAGCCAACTTCTCTTTTTTGTTTGGAACCATTTTTATAAAAATAGGTAGCACTTGTTTCCCCAGGCAACAAGTCAACAGATTTGAACAAATTATTTACCTGATAAACCTTTAGTTGACCTTTATTTTGCGAAGCTGCTATCATCATATTACCTTTTGAATCCTTCAATTTAACTAATGCTTTTGCATCGCCTGGCACAAAAAAACCACTTTGTAATATTGAATTTATATTAAAATCTCCTTTGCCATTGCCATTCAAAAATAACCCGTTACAAGCATCATATCGCCCTACTGAAACTTCTGTTCCATAGTCATTCCCTACGGTTAAAAAGTCCATATTGCCATCATCATTGAAATCATCAGCAACCATTCCATTCAAACAGGAATATTGGGTTGCAGGCGGCAACGGCAATATTTCAAATTTTCCGTTACCTAAGTTTTTGATCAGACTATTACTGAAATAATTTGCCTGCAGCTTGATTGCGTTTTTTAAATCATCTTTTGAAAACATGCTGTCAAATGTTGCTCTGGCATAAGACTTATAATTCTGAAATTTTGATCTAAATGAAATCATTTGCTTGGTGATGTCATCTCTTACATGTGCCGGGTATTCCCGCATCGTGGTATCTTCTTGTGAGGTTGGTAAAAATAAAGTAGGGATTGCGTCATAATTGCCATCACTGTTAAAGTCCTTAGCATAAATACTTACAGGATATCTTTTCGAAGCGGTATAAAATGAATTCAATCCTAAATTACCAGCTATATAATCCATATCTCCATCGTTATCTAAATCAATTGAAGCTACACTTGTCCACCATCCTACCATATCATTAATTCCTGTCGCAGGTGTAATATTTTCGAACTGCCCTTTGTTATTTTTAAGAAACGTAACCGGCATCCATTCTCCGGCTAATACTAAATCCTGCCAGCCATCATTATCAAAATCTGTCCATTGAGCATCACATATTAATCCAATGTTTACCAAAGATTTTGCCAGCAGGGTGGTCACATCTGTAAATTTAATTTTACCGTCTTTCGAATCATTTCTGTAAATAAAGCTACTTACAGGTTTCGGATAATTCCATGGCTCAACACGCCCTGCAATAAATAAATCCAGGTCACCATCATTATCAAAATCTGCGGCTCTTACACAAGATTTACTGGTGACATTTTGCGGAATTGCCGTCGAATCAATTTTGAAATTTCCTTTTCCATCATTTATATAAAAAAAATCCTGGTAGGCAATTGTGTTAGGTTTAGCAGCGTAACCACCTCTTGCTACGTACATATCGTTATCACCATCGCCGTCTGCATCAAACAAAGCTATTCCTTCATCACTCCAGTCGGTTATGGACGATTGTTGAAGAAGTTGTTTTTGTAGAAATGTTCCATTTTTTTGTTGAAGCATGAGTGCCAGAGGATTATTAGTTGATCCTCCGATAACGATATCATCTAATCCATCTCCATTTATGTCTGCTGCAGCCAGAGACGTATTAAATTCAGAGAATTTATGAGGTAGCAGTTTCTGAATATTGAAATCAACATAGTCTTTTGGACTATGTTGATAGTTCACCTCCAAAGATTCTGTAACATCGGCAAATAAAGCATTAGCAGCAATGGCACCAGTTTTCCAGCTATACGTTTCCCTGGCATTTTTGTGATCAACAACAAGCATCTGATCAACAGCTACATTTTTAATAACTTGTCGCTTAAGATCAGGCCATTTTACTATAACTGAATCAAGCCTCGAAATTTTTCCGAGGCCGAAGTGCGGCTCAACCTGAACTGAAGAAAGGTAACCTCTATAAGGCGTTTCCTCTACAACCTGTTTATTATTGCCATAATAAATTTCTACCCATGCACCAAAGCCATTACGATTTAAAGAATCGCCTTTCAGCTTAAAAGATATATAATGCGATGCACTATCCTTTCTATCTAAAGAAGTATTGCGGTAGATAAAGGCTTTATCGTTTATATTGTTTACTACAACATCCATATCTCCATCATTATCCAAATCCGCATAAGCTGCTCCGTTTGAGAAAGACGTTGCTGATAAACCCCACGGAATAGTTGTATTCGAAAAGGTCACATCTCCATTGTTCTTAAAAGCATAGTTGTGAATCTTAACTATAGGTATCTGGCTTAAGACATATTCCAGGGAAGCCACTGAAAAAGATTCTTTGCGAAAAGCTATAAAGTCGTGATCAGTAATATCACGGGGATACCCGTTCGACACGATAATATCTCGATACCCATCATTATCATAATCAGCTACCAAAGGTGTCCAACTCCAGTCAGTAGCAGATATTCCTGCAAAAAAACCAACATCACTAAATACAGGATCGCCGATTGAATCTTTTGAATTAACTCTGGGTCCCCGGTTTAGCTGTAAAGAATTACGGACATATTGATATTGATATCCGAAGTAGTCACTGTTCTGGTAATTTTGATAACTATTACTACCAAGCATCATTTTTTTCCTGTAGTTATCTTCGGGATCCATGTCAACTTCTATAACATCGGATAAGCCATCATTATTTATATCAATTACATCCTGCCCCATACCGTTTGCTGATGTATGTTTAAAATAAGAGGCTGCTTTATCTGTAAAAGTGCCGTTACCGTTATTAATATAGAGAAGATCATTTGAATTAAAATCATTTGTAACAAATATATCCTTCCAGCCATCCATATTTAAGTCGGCAATCGTTGTTGAATGTCCATAGCCCTCGATAGTAACGCCGGCTTCTTTTGAAACGTTTGTAAAAAAGGGATGATTCAGATTTTGCTTCCAATCATTACGATACAATCTGCCAGTGCTTGGGAAGGATCCGTCAGTTACTTTAGGCCTGTATATTGAAGGATTATAACCTTTCCTGATTTCGTTTACTGTAATATAGACGTCAAGATCACCGTCATTGTCATAATCAAAGAAGGAGGCCATGGTTGAAAAGGATGTATCTGCCAAGCCATACTCAGTAGACATCTCTTTGAAGACTGGAATGCCATTTTTATTTAAATGTTGATTAATGAATAAAAGATTTCGTCGCTTTGAAGGATCTGTAAGTATAGTAGCACAAACATAAATATCCTGCCAGCCATCATTATTAATATCAGCAACACTCACACCTCGAAACCATTCACCATTTCCAGTCACCCCGGCCTCTTTGGTAATATCTGCAAACTTAAAATCACTCTTATTTAAATAAAGCTTGTTTGATACCTGGTTACCGGAAAAATAAATGTCCTGTAAGCCGTCATTATTAAAATCTCCAATGCCAACGCCTCCCCCATTATAAATGTTAGTTAGATCAATCGGATTAATTGAATCTTTTTCTACAATTACATTTGCAAAATGAACACCCGATTGATCAGGTGGAACAAGCCGGAATAATGAGTTTTCATGTTTACAGGATAAAAAAAAGATGAGAAAACAAATGGCACTTAATCTAAAACAAACCTTCATAATGCAATTAGCGGTAAAAAAAGTTTATAAACCTGAATAAAATTACGAAAATAAAAAACGGCAGGGAAAACCCGCCGCTCTTAATATTCCAATATAAATCCTTAAATTTTAGTACCCTGGATTTTGAGTAAGTCTTACAGTACCGCCATCATTTAAGTTATCAATTTCTCCCTGGGGAATGGGGAAGTATTCGTTTTTCCCGGCAGTAAATACTGCATCTTTCTTTAAGGGCCGCTGAGCTTTTTCGCGACCTATGTACCTGTTAATTACTTCAGCTGCAATCCCCCAACGTACGAGATCAAAAAAGCGATGACCTTCCATGGCTAGCTCAAGCCGCTTTTCGAAGCGAACGGCAGTTATAGCGTTTGCCGCGGTAAAGGTTGCTGCCGTATATAAACCAACTTTATATTTATCAGCCGGCGTTGTTTGATTTGAATAGGTTGCTGATGGTGCATCATACGCACTCCCTTTGTATACCCATCCGGTTGGGTCGGCTGCCCTGGCCCTAACCATATTTACATACTCCATAGCCTTTGGAATGTCTCCAGTTTCGGCAGCGCATTCTGCTGCCCATAATATTACATCAGCGAAACGAATAAGGTTTACATTGTTAGCTACTAATTCTGTTGGTCCCCAGTAAGCACTCCCTACATCTGTGAAAGCTCCCTTTTGAGAAACAGCGTATACATTTTTCTTCGGGCTAAACAAGCCATCATGTACCGGATTTCTAATCCAGTCAGCACCCGGATGGTTTCCCCAATCCAAATAAGGAATTGGTTTACGTCCAATAGTCCAATCAAGTCTGGGATCTAATGTACCTGAATAAGAATTAGTACTATCGCCTACTCTCGGTCCTATAGCATAGGACTCGTCCAAAAATGGTAAACCGTTAGCGTCGGTCTTGTAGGCATTAGCCAAATCCTGTGACGGATTATAAAAACCGCAACAGCCACCAGGTCCTCCGTTGTAAGGGAAATTTAGAATATCACCGTAGTTGCCGTTTGGTGAGCCACCCCAGTCTACTGAGGAACCGTCCTGTACAGATGTT
>JBDSRT010000282.1:0-4962 GCA_039929165.1 Ginsengibacter sp. | reverse complement strand
TATAACCCCAATCAATGCGAAGATCATCGCCTTTCTTTTGCAGCACAGCTTGTTCTGTGGTACCGGCCTTTAAAATAGATAATCCTTTTGCGGCATATTGCTGTGCTTTAACTTCCTGTAAAGGTGTGTTTACGGCAATATCTGTAGAAGCGCCAAAGTAGAGCTGCACATCATGCGAAGCACCATCGTTTGCAGAAACTTTTGCACTGATGTAAGACACCGGACGTGCCAGCAGATCAAGGTCATTTATTATCAACGGAGAAGTAAAAGTGAGTTGCAGATCAGCCTTGCCACAGGTAAAAGTGTAGCTTGTTTGCGTAGCATTTATCGTAATACTTTTTTGTGAAGCCAACTGTGTTTTATTAACAGATACCAATTTTGGTTCTTCAACCAAACCGCCATCCAGCCAGGCTGCACCACCGGTATTTACAACGTGCATGGCTAAAACATTTGTGCCTGTTTTTATTTTTTTTAAGATTGAATCAATCAAAGGCAGGTATAAAAACTTACCGGTTGCGCCCGGTCTTTTAATAACTTCTACGGCATTGATATATACTTCAACATCATCGTCGTGCCGGAGTTTTAAGAACAGCTTGTTGAATTTGTTGCCACTCATAGTGAAGCTTCTGCGTATCCATAGATCTTTCGTTAGCCACCTTGTCTTAGATACTATCTCATCATCGCCAAAAGGTGCTGTACCGGTCTTCCAGTCACGATCATCAAAATCAGATTTCATCCAACCATCTGCAGGCGCCGTTTCTGTATAAGTGGTCGTGTAAGCCTTTTCATCTGCCGCAGGTAAAATGGTTTTATAAGATTTTTCATCTGCACCCAAAAAGCGGTATATAACGCCATCTACTTTAAGCATACCCAGCAATGATTGGTCAGTGCCTGTCCAGTGTTTAGTAGGCGAGGCTGATAAAGTATCTGTCATAGACCAAATACTAAAATAAGGGTCATGGGTAATCAACGGATAAGCCGGCGCCTGGTGCACCTGTGCAATTACGCCAGCCCATTGCAGTAAAATATTAACCGAGCAAAACAATTTTTTCATCTTACAGCATTTAGTGACATTCGTTTCAAAATCAAACCAGGTTATCAAAAGATCCTGATAAAAATGGCAGGTGTATGAACTATAATATTACACCGTTTATAAATACGGTATTGCTAAACGATAAACATTCTTTATAAGCTTCCTGCCATTACTCTATAAATGGCTAATTTGTGAAAATAAATCGTTGTATGAACAGAGAACTTACATCCTGGTATAGCCCGGCACTTTCAGCCGAAATGCCTATTGCCGTTTATGGCACTTTTGGCTTTTCATTATTGATGGTCCCCACCGCTGCAGCAGATTATTTGGAGTATGAGCGTTTTCAATTGATTGATACTCTAGCACCATATATTAATGCCGGTAAAGTGAAAGTCTTTTCTATCAATAGCGTTAATGACAGAAGCTGGATGAACAATGAGATATTGCCCGAGCATAAAGCCATTCATCACAACCAGTTCAATCAATATGTGCACAATGAAGTGTTGCCATTTATAAAAAACCGAACGTCTTTTGATACGCCTATTATCACCTGCGGCGCTTCGTTTGGTGCGTTGCACAGCATGAATCTTTTTCTAAAAAAGCCTGATGAAATTAACGGTGTAATTGCCATGAGCGGGGTGTATGATCTTACTGAATACACTAAAGATTATTGGGATGACCAGGTTTATTTTAACTCACCGCAGCATTACATACCTAACCTTACTGATCCGTGGTATTTAGATAGCATCAGGCTCAGCCATCACATCCATATACTTTCCGGCAGCGGTGATTATGAAGACCCGTGGGCTGCAAGAAGTTTTTCAGAAGTTTTAAATGATAAAGGCATCCCTCATGAACTCGATATATGGGGTACTGATATGACGCATGACTGGTCAACATGGAGAAAGATGCTGCCTTATTATATTGAGTCGCGGTTTTAGAGATTTAGTAAGTGCCTTAGTGCTGTCCTGGGCTCAAATTCAGGACAGCGAAACGAATTGCATTTGCAGCAGATAATTTATTTTGATTAGAACACCTCTTTTGTCTACCAAACTCCTTTATGCTAATTTTATCCGATGGAGAAAAAATTGTTTTTGCTGGATGCGATGGCGCTTATCTATAGGGCTTATTATGCCTTGATTCGCAGCCCGATATTGACGTCCAAAGGAAAGAACACCAATGCCCAATTTGGTTTTACTAATACGCTTTTTGATTTAATTACCAAAGAAAAGCCAACGCATCTCGCTGTGGCTTTTGACACCATGGCGCCAACAGAACGGCACATAGATTTTGCTGCCTATAAGGCTCAACGCCAGGAAGCGCCAGAAGATCTTACGTCCTCTTTAGATGATATTAAAAAAATTATCAAAGGTTTTAATCTGCCGGTGGTTGAGTGTGACGGTTATGAAGCTGATGATCTGATTGGAGGTCTTGCCCAGCAGGCCGAAAAGGAAGGCTTCGAAGTGTTTATGGTTACACCGGATAAAGATTTTGGTCAGCTCGTAACAGATAAAATTAAAATTTATAAACCCGGCTACCAGGGTGGGTTATTTGAAATACTTGGGCCAAAAGAAGTGTGTGAAAAATGGAATATTAAAGATGTGTCTTTGGTAATTGATATTCTTGGGTTGATGGGAGACGCCGTTGATAACATTCCCGGCATACCTGGTGTAGGTGAAAAAACTGCTTCAAAATTGTTGAACGAATGGGGCACGCTTGATGATATTCTTGCCAATGCTGATAAGATTAAAGGTGCGCTGGGAGAAAAAATTCGGGCAGGAAAAGACTCGGCTATTATGAGTAAAAAACTGGCCACTATTATTACGCAGGTACCCTGCCAGTTTCATGATGAAGATTTTAGAGTAAAGCCCTATAATCTTGATGCCCTTAAGGAAATTTTTACAGAGCTTGAATTTAAAACGCTCGGCCGCCGAATATTAGGTGAAGAATATAGTGCATTTGTTGTGGGCCAAACGGTGATACAGACCGATCTTTTTGGTAATGCAATGGAGCAGCCAATACCCAAGCCTGAAGAGATAGCAGCAACATTGGAAAAGCCGGGCTTAACTACTGATAAAAACATCAGCAATGTTGAACATAATTATAAAGTTGTGCAAAGCGATGACGAGTTTACAGAACTTATTAAACAACTTGAACAACAAAAGGAAATTTCATTCGATACAGAAACCACCAACATCGATGCAAACGTGGCCGAGTTGGTTGGCCTGAGTTTTTGCTTAAAGCCTTCAGAAGGTTATTACATCCCCTGCCCTGCAGATGAAGAACAGACCCGTAGCATACTTCATAAGTTCATGGCCATTTTTGAGGATGATAAAAAAATATGGGTTGGTCAAAATATTAAATACGACCTGCTTGTGTTGAAGTGGTATGGCGTAGAGCTAAAAGGCCAACTGTTTGATACCATGCTGGCCCATTATGTTATAGAATCTGAAGGACGCAGAAGTATGGATCTGTTGAGTGCGCAGTACCTGGGCTACCTGCCAATTTCTATTGATGAATTACTTGGCAAAAAAGGAAAGACACAAGTGACAATGCGTGATGTTGATTTGGATAAAATAAAAGAATACGCCGTTGAAGATGCTGACATTACACTTCAGTTGAAACAGGCTTTTGTGCCACATCTTACCACAAAAAAAGTAGATAAGGTTTTTAATGAAGTTGAAAATCCTTTGGTGAAAGTGTTAACAGATATGGAGTTTGAGGGTGTTAAGGTTGACATGGATTTCCTTAACCTGTATTCAATAGAATTAGAAACAGACGCTAAGAGAAGTGAAGAAAATGTATATGAACAGGCCGGTGTGAGATTCAATTTATCTTCTCCAAAACAGTTGGGCGAAGTATTGTTTGATAAGCTTAAACTAAACGCCAATGCCAAAACAACCAAAGGTGGTCAATATGCAACGGGTGAAGATGTTTTGTTAAAACTGGCCCATGAAAATAAAATTGTTGAAGACATTTTAAATTTCCGGGAGCTGACAAAATTAAAGTCAACGTATGTAGATGCACTGCCTTTAATGATCAATAAAAAAACAGGCAGAGTTCATACGTCCTATGGCCAGGCAATCGCAGTAACCGGCAGGTTGAGCAGTAACAATCCAAATCTCCAAAACATACCGGTGCGTACAGAGCGTGGCCGT
The DNA here is from genome assembly GCA_039929165.1 of Ginsengibacter sp. GTDB lineage: Bacteria > Bacteroidota > Bacteroidia > Chitinophagales > Chitinophagaceae > Ginsengibacter. Next base: position 771 of record JBDSRT010000282.1, on the reverse strand, counting down.
GAGATCAGGAAAGCTTTTATACCACGTGATGCAGATCATTGTATTGTGTCGGCTGATTATTCTCAAATTGAATTACGAATTGTTGCAGCTATCAGTGGTGACCCTGCCATGTGTGAAGCTTTCAAAACTGATAAAGACATTCATACAGCCACGGCAGCTAAAGTGTTTCATGTAGCGGAAGAAGAGGTAACCAAAGAAATGCGTTATAAAGCCAAGAGCGTAAATTTTGGTATTATCTATGGCCAGGGCGCTTTTGGCCTTGCAGAAAATTTAAGCATATCAAGAACAGAAGCTAAAGAGATCATCGATACTTATAAAAAAGAGTTTGCCCTTATTCAAAAATATATGGATGATGCCGTAAAGTTTTGCAAAACCACTGGCTATGTGGAAACGCTGATGGGCAGAAAGCGTTGGCTGAAGGATATCAACTCCAGCAATTTTACAGTGCGTGGTTATGCAGAACGCAATGCCATTAATTCACCGATACAAGGCACCGCGGCGGATATGATAAAGCTGGCTATGATAAAAATTCATGCGGCCTTTAAAGAACATGACTTCCGGTCAAAAATGATATTACAGGTACATGATGAATTGGTGTTTGATGCACATAAAGATGAGATCGACATTATAAAACCACTTATCACTAACTGTATGCAAACCGCCCTGATATTACCTAACGACGTACCGGCCAATGCAGAAATAGGTTCAGGCCAAAACTGGCTTGAAGCACATTAATTATGGAGCCAATCATAACGCTTACCAACGTACATA
>JBDSRT010000281.1:0-2787 GCA_039929165.1 Ginsengibacter sp. | reverse complement strand
AGGGACAAATAGAATTAACAAAGCAGCACAACCAAAATACTGTAAGTATTGAGGAAGGTCAATTTTACTGGATTAATCCGAATGAAACTTTTTCTATAAAGAATTTAAATGCAGGTATAGCAAAATTTGTTTTGCTTGAGATAAATTAATTTTTATTTATCGTCAGGTTACTCTATTGACATCGGCGTATTAAATAGTTAGATTAGAGAAATAATCTTTTCTCTTGAAGCGGCTATTAATAATATATTGTTGCTTTAGTTCTGTTTGCTATAAATCATTAGCTCAACAACCCAGTTATATATTTCAACATCTCACAACAAAAGATGGCTTAGGGTCAAACTTTGTTCAATCTGTTTTTCAGGATTCCAGGGGTTTATATTGGGTAAGTACTACTTCGGGCCTTCAAACTTTTGATGGCTATAATTTTTCGAAACCTTTAAATATAGGAAATGATTTATTGGCTTCGTCTACTGTTATCGAAGACAGGGATGGATTGATATGGATATCGACTGCTACATCGTTGTATCGTTACAATCGCATTAACAATCAATTTAAATTAATAGCTTCTGAAAGTGCCTTACCTGAAATGAACTTCAAGATTTATGAAGATGCTTACGGTAGAATTTGGCTAGTAAACAGATCTAAAATTTACAATGTTGATATTGATAAAGGCAGATTAACTGTTTGGATGGAGCTACCACCAGGCGATTTAGCGCTAACAGGGGCAGTAATGGCTTATGCTAAAAAATTTAATAAACTCTGGATTCAGAATGGCTCTACGCTATATGAAATCTCACTTCTGAGGAAAGAAATTCTGAAAAAAGAACCAATGCTTTACCAGGCCGCTAACATGGGAATAGAAAGTGATTCTATATTATGGATCAGCTCCTGGTCTCAGAATCTCTGTCGATATAATACAGTAAGCAATTCAAAAGAATGGTTTACAATGCCGTCCCAAAGAAGAGATAGCAAACACGTGGACCTTGGTGTGGCAACTTGTTTTTTACAGGATACAACTGGCAAAGTTTGGATTGGTTCGTTAGATGCAGGTCTATGGTTTTTTGATAATAAAGCACATAAACTAAACCAGATACCTACAAACAATTTGAAAACGGAAGCTTTTCATCGCAATGAATATGTTTATTCAATAATGATAGATAAGGAAGGTGCCTTCTGGATAAGTACAGATGATGGATTGAATGTTACCAATCCTTTGCAGCAAAAATTCTTTTCGTTAAACAATACAGATCTACCCAGATTTGAAGCTGCCGCCCAAGTCTGCCGGAAACCATTTCAAACAAGCACAGGTAATATACTTCTTGCCTCAAACTACGGCGGCTGGTTTCTATACGATCAGCATTTTAAATTCCTAAAAAGATTCTCTGCAGTTTTAAGCGAAACTTCAACCTTTCTTGATACATGTAAGACAATGGCTAACTGTTTTACTGAAGATAAGTCAGGTAATATATGGATCGGTTACAATGGGGGCTTAATTGGAATTTATCAGCCCAAAACTGGTGTTTTGGAGTATCAGATGGTTAAGGAGTTCGGGAAAAAGAAAGTTTGCGATATTCAATGTGATACCTCCGGAAATATATGGTTTGCGCTTAGAAGAAGTGATAGTAACCTTGTTAAGTGGGATGCAAAGCTTAAAAAATTTAAGATATATCACGATGGGGTGCTTCACAAATTGGCTGCCCAGGAAAGTTCTATTTTAATTACAAAGGATAATGCGATATGGGTGCAAACTTTTGGCAATGGCGTTTATCATTTCGATCCGTTAAAGCAACAAATTGTAGAAATATTTAGAGATAAAGAACTACCGTTTAAGATACCTTCCTCAGTGCAGGGCATAAGTAATCTGAATGATTCATGTATGGTGGTCGCTTCTTTTGATGAAGGTTTTTTTGTATTAAATAATAATAGGAAATCGATTGAGCGGTTTAACACTGCCAAAGGCTTACCATCTAATCTGGCGAAAGGAATAGCCACTGATCAATATGACAATTATTGGATTACAACACTTAGTGATTTAATACGGTTTAACCCGCTTACAACAAAGATTATTTCTTTTGACGAAGACGATGGCGTATTGAACAGAAGCTTTTATCCTGGATTTACAAAGCTTCAGGACGGTAGGTTGTGCGTCCTAACCACAACCGGTCTAATTTATTTTCATCCAAACAGTATCAAAATTCAACTGCCTCCACCTGATGTGCTTATTGCCGATTTAAAAGTATCAGCTAAATCCGTTTTAATAGATTCAATTTTAAAAGCAAATAGTAACGTAATACAATTAAAATATGATCAGAACTTTTTGAGCCTTGACTATGTTTCCATCTCTTATTTCAACCGAAAAAAAAATAAATATTATTATAAGCTTCAGGGATTAGAAAAAGAATGGATTGAAGCTGGCACCCAGCGTACGGCTACCTATACGAACCTAAGCCCTGGTAAATATATTTTTATGGTGCGTTGTCAAAATAGAGATGGTATCTTTTCAAAAAACATCACCACTTTAAACATCGTCATTTCGCCACCGTGGTGGCGTACCTGGTGGGCTTATACACTTTATGTGCTTATGCTGGCGGGATTCATTTTTCTCATTTATCGGAATCGGATTTCTCTATTAGAGAAAAAGCAACAAGCGGAAATCAAAACTATGGTGGAAACACAGGAAGAGGAGCGCAAACGTATTTCAAGAGACCTCCATGATGAAGTTGGTACTAAGCTATCAGCCCTGAAACTTTTCGTGTCTTCTCTTCATGATAAAGCTTCTGCCGTAAA
>JBDSRT010000280.1:0-4045 GCA_039929165.1 Ginsengibacter sp. | reverse complement strand
CGGCAATGTTGGTGGCATTTTTAGTATGAGTACACCTGCACGCATCAGGAAAGCCCAGGAAATTGCAGTGACACAAAGCAGGCTCAAGATCCCGATCATTTTTGGAATGGATGTTATACACGGTTATAAAACGGTGTTTCCTATTCCTTTGGGCGTATCGTGTACGTGGGATATGAAAGCTATTGAACAATCTGCAAAAATTGCGGCAACTGAAGCAACCGCTGATGGTATTTGCTGGGCCTACTCCCCTATGGTTGACGTTGCCCGCGATCCACGCTGGGGGCGTATTTCAGAAGGCAATGGTGAAGATGCTTTTCTCGGTTCGCAGATTGCAAAAGCAATGGTTAAAGGTTACCAGGGCGATGATCTCACAAAGCCAAATACTTTAATGGCCTGTGTAAAACATTATGCGTTGTATGGCGCTGCTGAAGCAGGCAGAGATTACAATACAACGGACATGAGCAAGATAAAAATGTATAACGAATATCTTTCGCCATACAAGGCGGCTATTGATGCCGGCGTAGGTTCTATCATGACATCTTTTAATGAGATTGACGGTGTTCCGGCCACAGCTAATAAATGGTTGCTCACGGATCTACTGCGCAAACAATGGGCTTTCAACGGCCTTGTTGTTACAGACTATACTTCTATAAATGAAATGACCGATCATGGGCTTGGTGATCTTAAAACCGTGTCTGCCCTGGCACTTAAAGCAGGCGTTGATATGGATATGGTTGGCGAAGGCTTTTTAACAACACTCCAGCAATCTTTAAAAGAAGGTAAAGCCAATCAACAGGATATTGACCGTGCCTGCAGAAAAGTATTGGAAGCAAAATATAAACTCGGTTTATTTGCTGATCCCTATCTCTATTGTAATGAGCAACGTGCCACGGCTGATATTTTTACTGAGGCTAATAGAGCCGCTGCAAGAGATATGGCCGCAAAAAGTTTTGTGCTTTTGAAGAATGCTAATAATGCGTTGCCCCTAAAATCTTCCGGCAGAATTGCACTGGTAGGACCACTTGCTGACAACAAAGAAAATATGATTGGCACCTGGGCCGTTTCCGGTGATCCATCTAAAGCAATATCGTTACTTCAAGGCATTAAGAATGTTGCTCCACAAGTAAATGTGGTTTATGCAAAAGGGGCAAATGTCTCTGAAGATTCTGTTTTGGAAATTAATACAAGCGTGTTTGGTAAGCCTTTAAACAGGGACAAACGCAATGCTGACACCATGATCAATGAAGCTGTGCGTGCCGCTCAAAATGCTGATGTTATCGTGGCTGCTTTGGGTGAACTTGCGGAGATGACCGGTGAAAGCTCCAGCCGTTCAGATATTACAGTTCCTAAAAGCCAGAGAGATTTATTAGATGCTTTGGTCAAAACGGGCAAGCCTGTAATTGTTGTGTTGTCTACCGGAAGACCTTTGGCTATTCCCGACATTGATAAAAAAGCAAATGCAATTTTAAATACGTGGTTTGGTGGCACAGAAGCCGGCAATGCCATTGCTGATGTATTGTTTGGCAAGAAGAATCCATCCGGAAAATTAACAACGTCTTTCCCGGTAAATGTAGGCCAGGTGCCAATTTACTATAACCATAAAAATACCGGCAGACCTTTAGTTGGTGATAAATTCGGCAAATTCAGATCAAATTATCTTGATGTATCCAATCAGCCATTATATCCTTTTGGTTATGGTTTGAGCTACTCAAATTTTACTTACAGCGATGTTACGTTGAGTAATAAAACACTTACTCCAACGGGAAAAATAACAGCATCTGTAACAGTTACAAACAGCAGTAATGTAGACGGTGTTGAAACTGTACAATTATATATAAGAGATTTAGTTGGCTCTGTAGCAAGACCGGTAAAAGAACTGAAAGGTTTTAAACAGGTATCTATAAAAGCAGGCGACGCCCAGGTTGTAAGTTTTGATATCACTGAAAATGATCTAAAATTCTTTAACAGCAATCTTGATTATGTAGCAGAGGTGGGAGACTTTAAAGTGTTTATTGGCACTAACAGCCGTGATGTAAAAGAGGCTGATTTCGCATTGAGTAAATGATATCAGGCAGCTTCGATTGCCCTGCTGAACACTTCTTCAATAGTTCTCAATATTATCGCAAAGGGGTTGCATTGGCAGATCATTGGCGTCTTTACCAAAAGGTTCTTCAATTTCTTCAGCAACTAATACTCTGTAAAAATTTACTCAGCAATCCAATGATAAAAAGCAGGAAAATGTTTTTGCCAGGCGTCTTCGTTATGTTGTGCATTTACATCAATCACTTCTTTAATTTTTGAAGGTGAATGTTTCCTGATCAATGTTTCAATGCGTCGCATATCTGGTATCATTTTCTCGCTTTCTTTTCCACCTGCATAGAAAAATAACTTTGATCTTACAGCCTTGCTATTTTTGAATGCACCATTATCTATGCCGCTTGCCGTCCAGAAGGCCGGCGAAAAGATTCCGGCACTGCCAAATGTTTTAGGATATTTTAATACAGCATAAAGAGATATTAATCCACCCATGGAACTACCGGCGATTGACGTATTCTTTTTATCGACCTTTGTTCTATAACGTTGATCAATGTAAGGCTTTAGCGTATTGACAATGAAGTCAACATAAGCATCACCTTCACCTTTTCCAAAATCTGCAAAAGCATAAGGGTTGTATTCGTTCATCCGCTTTGCCAGCCCGTTATCAATACCAACAACTATATATTGTTGTGAGCTTTTAAGTGAATCTAAAAATTCATCTAAGCCCCATTCACCATAGGCTGATGTAGCATTATCAAAAAGATTTTGTCCATCGTGCATATACAGTACAGGGTATTTTTCTGATGAGGTATTATAACCCTCAGGAAGATATAACCATATACGTCTTGTTCTGCCAAGTTGCTGCATAAAGAATCCAGTATCCATTATCATCACATGCTTAGATGCTGTGGATTTACGTTGTTGACTTGCTGATGAAAAATCATCCTGCCAGCCATCAATAACAACATTGAATACTGTATCAAAATTTACCGTGAGCTTCCTGTTTGCAAGCCCTGTACCCGAAGCGTTGGTCTCACTTTTCTCCCAACTGCCACGTGTAAATTTATAGTCGTAATTACCTTTATCAAGATATAATATACCGGCACCTTGTCCAGAACTATTTAAAGAAAGACGCTGTGCTGATGAGGGATTCCAGCCATTAAAACTCCCGGCTATATATACAGAATCTTCAACGTGTTTTAGGCTTGGAACTGATACATTAATCTTAACCTCGAATTGCGCAAATGTTTGTGCTGCGATAACAGATAGAAAAAGTGCAATAAAAATTTTCATCATGCGCTAAGCAGAAAAATTTTTAAAAAGTCTTTTACAGCCTCATGATAATTAGCACTTAATGGTACCAAGGGTAAACGGACAACATTTTCTATAAGACCCAGCTCATGTAAAAAAGCTTTAACGCCGGCGGGATTATTTTCTGCAAATAATAGATCGATACCACTCAAACATTTGAAATGTAACTGCCTGGCTATATCAAAATCGCCTTTCAATGCAGCCCGCATCATAGCAGAAAAATCTTTCGGAAAGCAATTAGCCGCAACACTTATCACACCTGTCATTCCGCAGGCAACGAGTGGCATAGCCAAATGATCATCGCCACTAACTACTAAAAAGTCGTCGGGTTTGTCCTGAAGAATATGCATGCACTGCACCATATTACCACTGGCTTCTTTAATGCCAACAATATTATCAATTGCGGCAAGTCTTAATGTTGTTTCTGCGGTTATGTTGCTTGAGGTTCTGCCGGGCACATTATATAATATAATTGGTTTCGGTGAGGCTTCAGCCAAAACTTTATAATGTTGAAAAATGCCTTCCTGTGATGGTTTGTTATAATTAGGGCTTGAACTTAAAACAGCGATGGCTTTATCTAAAGAAAAGCATTTGAGATTATCAACGATCTCTTTTGTATTGTTACCGCCAATGCCAACAACAACAGGTACTCTTGCATTAACAGTCTTGAACGTAAAATCAAGAATTTGTAATTGTT
>JBDSRT010000279.1:0-12437 GCA_039929165.1 Ginsengibacter sp. | reverse complement strand
TAAACCTTTTGATGGAACAGACTTGCTAAATGCGGTGGACAGCCGTCTCAAGAAACTTGATTTGCTAAAAGAAGAGCTTGCGCCGGGCATTCGCGGCCTGGAACAATTAATGCAGGCATCATTTGGCAAAGATGATTTACAAACTTTTACTGAAGGGCGAAATACCAACGTCTATAAAAAGAAACAAGTTATCTATGCAGAAGGTAATCATCCTAACCGGCTTTATTATGTTATACGTGGCAAAGTGAAAACTTATAAAACCAACGAAGACGGGAAAGACTTCTTAACAGAAATTTATACGCAGGGCGACTTTGTTGGTTATGTTGCCTTACTGGAAGAAACAGTGTACAAGGATAGTGCTGAAGCGCTTGAAGAATGCGAACTGGCGGTTATACCAAAAGAAGATTTTGAAGACCTGATTAACAGAAATCCGCAGGTAGCTAAAAAATTTATAGCACTATTAGCAAAAAATGTCTCTTCGAAGGAAGATCAATTATTGAGCCTGGCTTATAATTCACTTCGCAAAAAAGTAGCCGAAGCACTTTCTATGATACAAAAAAAATATAAGGATAGTGAAAATGAAAAGTTTACTATTGATATAAGCCGTGAAAACCTGGCCAGTATTGCAGGCACTGCTACTGAATCATTAATTAGAACATTAAGCGACTTTAGGAATGAAAAACTTATTGACATACAAAACGGGAAAATTAGAATTATAAACGAAAAGATTTTAGGGAGGCTGGCCAATTGATTCTGACAGATTCTGACTTAAAAGATGGTTATTAAATGCGCAATTGTTTGAGAATACTTTTCACGGTCAAATGTATTCAGCATTTCTGATAAATAGTTATTGAATTCTAAATTCAGTCTACTAAACTGTAGTTCGGCATTAGTTATATTATTTCGAATTTTTGTAAGCTTTATTTTTATTTCATCTGATATCTTTTCACCTTCAAATATGTCGCTTTCCAAAAACTTATCGAATTCGGCAACGTCATTTCTTAATAAGATAATCATATCATCTTCTTTCATAAATCTGGTATGAAAAATTTCTATCTCCAGTAATAAATTTCTATCGGGTATATGTTTTAAAATTTCTACAAGTCTATTTTTTAAATGAATATTCTCATCAATCATATAGCCAAGCAATCGTTTCCAGGTATCACTTTCGTATTCAAACTGTCTTAGTAATAATTGCGGCATTTGATTTTCGTTGTTCAAATTGAAACACCGGCACAATAACTCGGTGATGATTAATTCTTTCCTGGCTTTGTTAATTGTTTACTATTCACTAAAATTTTAGATTCATTAATTTATTATATAGTATCAATGAGTTCACTGGGTTCTTAAGTTTGTATGAGCATTTGCCGGAGACTACATTTTAAATTGGTTATCAAACTTAGATTACCAGCAGAAAAGTTTCTGAATTCATAAAATGTAACCTTCAATTTTTCGAGTTAATACAAATTATACTTCGTTGGTAAGTATGACTTTCAAAGTTTTGTCTCTTGATGCATTTGAGAATGTATCATATGCCCGCACAATATCATTTAAATTAAAGTGATGGGTAATTAGTTTAGACGGATCAATTTTTTTTGCCAACACAGTTTTCATAAGCATCGGTGTCGTTACAGTATCTACAAGCCTCGTTGTAATGGTGATGTTTTTTGACCACAATGTTTCAAGATGCAGCACCACGCTTTTACCATGGACACCAACGTTTGCTATGTGACCTCCGGGAGCTATAATAGATTCACATAATTCAAAGGTTGAAGGAATACCTACTGCTTCAATTGCAACATCTACACCTTTATTTCCTGTAATTGCCAGTATCCTGGCCAACGCATCTTCTTTCTGATTGTTAATGGTTTCAGTTGCGCCAAACGTTTTACTAACTTCCAAACGACTGTCATCTATATCAATCATGATGATAGCAGCAGGTGAATAAAATTGGGCTGTAAGCAAAGTAGCCAGGCCGATTGGTCCGGCTCCAATTATGGCCACAGTATCACCTGGTTTCACTTGCCCGTTTAATACGCCGCATTCAAATCCTGTTGGCAATATATCGCTTAGCATCACTATTGATTCCTCATCTACATTTTCGGGGATGTGATACAGGCTATTGTCGGCAAAAGGAATTCTAACATATTCAGCCTGAGTTCCGTCAATCAGGTGGCCTAATATCCAGCCGCCATTTTCACAATGAGAATACATGCCTTTTTTGCAATATTCACATTTGCCGCAGGATGAAATACAAGAAATGAGCACCTTGTCCCCTTCTTTAAAATTTGTTACAGCCGAGCCAACACTTTCAATAACACCTATGCCTTCATGCCCCAAAATACGCCCATCGGTTACTTCCGGTACATCGCCTTTAAGAATGTGAAGATCTGTGCCACATATGGTTGTTTTATAAATTTTTATAATGGCGTCGGTTGGGCTTACTATTTCAGGCATTGGCTTATCCTCCCAAGCCTTGTTTGAAGGACCGTGATATACGAGTGCTTTCATTGTGTCAGGCACAACCTTTTGTTCATGCGACTTTTGATTAACTGATATTTTTTTTATTGTCAACGTTTCCATATTATATTATTTTGATAAATTGATTAATGCTTTTCAAATCTTCCGGTTTGCATATGTATTTTCATAAGTGGTCTATTTGTTATTCATTTAACTGGCCTAGCATTTGGATGGTATTTATGATTGAAATAAAGACAAAAATAAAATGGCTTACTAGATAAAAAGATGATAATCAGCAGCCAATAAAATGATTTCAATCATCTTATTGTAGATAGATCAAACTTTAAAAAATATCACCAATAAATGATGTGGCTTAAAATTATTGTCAGAAGAACGCCTTGGAGTAAGTGTATTTTTTTTGATTATAAAATCATTTTTAAACTACCAACGATAAAATCTTTACTGCAATTTTACTTATCCATTCGCTCTAATATTGCTTTCATTTCTAAGATTTCTTTTTCCTGAGAAGTGATGATGCCTTCAGATAATTTTTTCACTTCAGGATCCTAAAGGTTTGCATTTTTACTAACTAAAACTGCCGATGAGTGGTGTGGATCATTGCCTTCATGAATTGGACATCGCCAATGGGGGTTTGGGTTCTCAACCCTGCCAGCACCATTTTAAATACAACAATAACCCCTACCGACGGAAAGCAAGTTTGTTTCAGAATTAAACAGGCGTTATTTGAAAGGCATCACACTTTCTTTACCTTCTGAAAATGTTTGTTCTATCCCGTTCAATTCTGCTTTTCATCTTAGATTAATCGTACGTTCTTGTTAAGATTGTCAGAATTGAGAATCCTTGATGATAAAACTGCCATCGTAGTATGTGATTAAGATACTAATCAAAAAAGCATTCAGCTTTGACATATGTGGGAAGAATAATTAGTTACTACTGATTTTTATGACAACCTTTATCTGTTATTACTGATAAATCGTCTGAAATACAAAAATTTAAAATCTAATAATGTTGAAGCCAAATCTGTTGCTCGAAACTGTGGAGGAGTTCCTCAGTGCTAACAAAGAAGTAGGTCTTCAAAATAAAGAGAAAGAAAAATGGGCAGCAGAATTAGTCATTGCGAACAAAGCACTGGCATTTGAACACCAAGAGAAAGAAAAACGTGCAGCAGAATTAATCATTGCGAATAAGGAATTAGTGTTTCAAAATAAAGAGAAAGAAAACCGTGCAGCAGAGTTGATCATCATAAATAAGGAACTTGCCTTTCAAAATAAAGAAAAAGAAAAACGTGCAGCAGAGTTGATCATTGCAAATAAGGAACTTGCCTTTCAAAATAAAGAGAAAGAAAAGCGTGCAGCAGAGTTAATCATTGCGAACAAAGAACTGGCATGTGAACATCAAGAGAAAGCAAAACGTGCAGCAAAATTAATCATTGCGAATAAGGAACTATTATTACAACATAAAGAGAAAGCAAAACGTGCAGCAGAGTTGATCATTGCAAATAAGGAACTTGCCTTTCAAAATAAAGAGAAAGCAAAACGGGCAGCAGAATTAGTAATTGCTAACAAGGAACTTGCTTTTCAAAATAAAGAGAAGGAGAAACGGGCAACAGAATTAGTAATTGCTAACAAGGAACTTGCTTTTCAAAATATAGAGAAAGAAACACGGACAGCAAAATTAATCATTGCCAATAAAGAACTTGCTTTTCAAAGTAAAGAGAAAGAAAAACGGGCAGCAGAATTAATCCTTTCTAAGGTTGCTGATATTACAAAACGCAAAAAAAACGAAGAGTATATTGCGCACCTCGCTGCCATTGTGGAATTTTCTGATGATGCAATCATCAGCAAATCAGTTGAGGGCATAATAAAAAGTTGGAACAATGGCAGTAAAAAAATGTTTGGATATACTGCAAAAGAAGCGATTGGAAAGCATATTTCCCTAATAATTCCATCTGATTATATTCATGAAGAAAAAAAGATTATTGAAAGAATACGTAATAACGAAATAATTGATCATTACGAGACGGTACGGATTAAAAAGAATGGTGCCCGGTTTTATGTTTCTCTTACTGTATCTCCATTGAGAGATAGTGCAGGAAACATTTTAGGTGTTTCTAAAATTGTCCGTGATATTACTTGCCGCAAAGAATTCGAAAAAAAGCTTGCTCAAGTCTACGAACATCTTGTCTTTCAAAATGAAGAAAAAGAAAAAAGAGCTAGAGAGTTAATCATTGCCAACAAGGAACTCGCCTTTCAACATAAAGAAAAAGAAGACCGGGCAGCAGAGTTAATCATTGCTAACAAGGAACTTGTTTTTCAAAATGCGGAGAAAGAGAAGCGGGCTGTAGAATTAAATATATCTAATAAAGAACTTGTTGAATTAAGACATAGTGAAAAATTTGCAGTAATAGGAAGGTTAACCTCTATTCTTGGTCATGAAATAAAAAATCCACTTACCAATATTTCCATGGCTGCAATACAATTAAATTCGTCCAATATTTTAAACAAAATTCAGGAGGAAATTCTGTGGCAAATTATAGAGCGTAACTGTACCGCTATAAAAAATCTTCTTGACGATCTTTTACAATCTACAAGTACCGCGGATCTTAACTTTGAGGCTGTTGACTTAAATGATGTACTTGATGAAACACTTGCACTGGCAGCAGACAGAATAGAGCTTAAAAAAATAAAACTAGAAAAAAATTATAGTGCTGATTTATGCAGAATAAACGCAGATATTAAGAAAATTAAAATTGTATTTTTAAATCTCATTATAAATGCAATAGAGGCAATGGAATCAGTAGCGGGTATTTTAACCGTCACTACAGAAATAAGCAATGGTAGATGTAAAGTACTTATATGTGATAATGGAAAAGGAATGACAACTTTAGAACTTTCCAAATTATTCGAGCCATTTTTTACTACCAAGAAAAATGGCACTGGTTTGGGGTTAGCCAACACTCATAATATTTTAATGAGTCATAATGCAACAATCGTTGCAGAAAGTGAACTGGGCACAGGCACAATTTTTATAGTAACTTTCCCTGTTTGACAAGTCTGATTAATTATCAATGAATAATTTTTTATTTAAAGCCTTAGGCAATAGCCTCCTACTTTTTAAATGTGTCTTCAACTATTTTTATTTCTTCGGGGGTAACGTTGTAGAGTTGGTAGACTAATTGGTCAATTAAGTTTTCCAGTTGCGTAGCATCTGCTTTTTTGTTCTTCTTTTATACGTTTACAGTTTCTCTAACTAATTTTTCAATTAAAGATTTATCAGGTGATTGAATATCCTTTATCGGGATATTTTTAAAATAGACCTTCCGAATAACCAACCTACCTCGATTGTTTTCGTCTCCTAAAACCGGTATAATTTTCCAAAAAAGTACCAACTAACTTTCGGGTTCAATAAGCCTAACAAGTATTTATCATCCTTTGGGATAAAGTGAGCAAGATTAAGTGAAACATAATCTCCTTTGTCTAAACAAAATCTGCTTTCAAGACCGTACGCATGGATGTGAATTTTAGGCAAAACAAATTTATCGTAGTATTTACATGGTCGTAATTCCCACCAATGATTTCCTTTATCCCACCGCTTTTCAAGTTGTATCTCGTACCTTTTCAAATGATTAAAGAGAGCAGGGTATTTATCAATATTGACACGAACTTTGGTTAAAATAATATATCGATGTTTATCAAGTAATTCATATTTCCTAATATCGTCACCTATGATTATTTTATGAATAAATTTTCTGATTTTTTGTCTTGTTTTATTAGCTCATCCTTTTTATTACTGTCTATTATAAATGCTTCATTAGAACCAGTTAATACCCCTCTATAGATTTCTTACCTACATGTTACGTTAACCGAATAGAACTGCTTGTTAATTTATCTAAAAAGGGTGGCTTACTATTATCTCCTAAACTCTTATCACTGTCAAGCAATGGCTTTTCAAACTCTCTTATATCAAACCAGGTAAACTCTATTTCTTCAATTAATGATGTTATGAAAGGCTTTGCAATCTCGTTGTAAAAAAGTTCGTTGTTGGTGCTTACTTTTTGTTTTGCCACTCATGCCTTATATTCTTTTATTAAACTGCTATTCTTAAAAAACAATCTTTCAATTTCGGGTGCATCAAATACAAACCATTCATAAATGTTTGTAATGACGAAGTACTTAATATTGTTGTTACGGTGCGCATTCCGCTCTCAGGTAATTGAGAATTAGTTCGTGCATTGCCTTCCTTTTAAGGTCGGCAGTTGTCACCATTTCATGATTAGAAGGCTTCTTTGCCTCAAACAATAGCCCGGCTGGATGCAAAGCATCTTTGCCTGTATGAATAACAAAATCAGTTCTCCCTTTAATAACTGTGTGGAAAGATGGGCTGTAGTAAGTATTTTTCAAGATGTCCATCATATGACCCTTCAGGTTTCCATCACTCTCCTGTGGATTGACGTGCCTTACAGCAGTTTGAAGTTTGTTTTGAATTTTTCAATTTCTGCAGGTTGTGGTTAATAAGCTGAAGGCTTTATTCAGCGATTGTTTTACAGTTAGTTGCTTCAATTTCATACGTCTGGAGAGCCTGTGATTACCTAACTCACAAAATAAGAAATGTTGAGTAGTTATTACCTTATAAGCCCTTATGTATAAGAATAAAGTATCGCTGCTATTGCCTGTTATTTTTTCTTCACCGCATTCTCCAATGCCCTAGCCTCAGCTTTCAAGCGCTCAGCCCTTTGTAGCCGCTCAAAGTTAGTCCGGTTTTTTTCCTCACTTTTGATAACCCTGCTACGGACTTCAGCATCTAAGTTGTATACACTATCTGTATAATCCAGGTAAGATTGCAAAGGTATGTTTGCAGTATCTAACCGGAGTTGCCGGTATTTGGTATCATTAGCAATGTAGCTATCGAGTTTATCGATGGTGGAATACCACCCGGCACATACTAATGCAGAAGCTACAAATAAGCCAGCGGCTATCAGGACTACTTTGGGAACATGGTGATGATGTACTATTTTTCTTGTGATCAATTCCTTATGTATTCTTACGCTTTCATTTAAAGTTTCTGTAAAATCTTCAAATGTCTTTGTTGAAAAACGATTGCTATTTACATCAGTTCTTAATTCTTCAAGGCTGCTTATTACCTTTTGTAATAGTTGCGTGTTATCTGGAATGTTGTTTATTTTTTCTTCAACAGCAGCAATTTTTTTATCCTGCCCTTCTATTTTGTTTCGGGTAACTTCCATAAATACTGCGCTGGTGTTACTCACTTGTTCAGTCATAATTTAAAATATGTGTTTGTATAAAATTATTTAATGGCTTAGGCCTCGTGCTTTCTTCTTTTTCTTTTGAGGCATTTCCTGCAAAGATTTAAATGGTGTTTGTTGGTAGGTAAGTTCAGCCTTTAATAATATATCAAGGGTCTTTTCCAGGCCTTTACTTAAATCAAAGCCAGTTTCTTTTATAGTTACGTCCAGAATATCAGGCAGTGATATTTTTTGACTAATTGTTTTTTGAAACGGAAAATTCTTTTGTCTGTCTCGCTTTTGTTGTTCACTAAACTTTTGTTGTACACTTACTTTTTGTTTCTCTAATAATCCAAGTAACTTCTCCAAACCTGCAAGGGAAAACTTGCGGTCTACCTGGCTTCCTTTAAAGCAAAACTTATCTTTCTTAAAACTCACACCCTGCTTTTCATTTGTTTGGCCATTGTATTTGTATTGAGTTTCTATACCCAACTTTAGTAACCGGCTTTCTAACTCTTCCATTGTTTTACATTTAGGTAAGATGTCAGAAATAGCTATGTAGATCTGGTATTTTATTGCCTCTGATTGACTTAGTGCTTCTAGGTTTGTCAGCTTCAGGTTCTTTTCTAAAGCAGGAATTAATTTGTAGTCGTGTGTGAGGCGTTGAGCTATCTTTTTACCTCGTAAACCTATCCAGCTATCACTGATCGCTTTGCCGTTGTTGTTTACCATGTTTGCGATAATGTGCATATGCAGGTGAGCTCTATCGGTATGTTTACTGATGGCGTATTGAGTATTTACAATGCCTAATTCTTTCAAATATTTCTGAGCTATTTCTTTCATTATTTCATTAGAAGGGTTTTCTCCGGGATAAAAACTTAAGATTGCATGGAAACATGATTGGCTCTTTGATGAACGCATTTCTTTCTGCATTTCGAAATCTTCAGCCATAAGTTTGTAATTGTGTCCTCTTACGCCTTCGGTTAAGATAATTTCTGCTCCCGCTTTCTCCGCGATATACCTGCAGGTGTGATAAAAAGAATTTGCTGAAACAATCTTACTAATCATGGCCGCAAGTATTTTAAAGCCGCATCAATAAGGTTACGGTAGTTTTCAAAATATTGCATGGCCTCAAATAACCCATCCCTATGACAAACTTTTGCAACCTGGTTGAGGTTACTTGACATACCAACAAGCTGCCTGACAAATTGTATCTGTTCGTCTGTTAGCCTTGAAATTATTTTAGAGTAGATAGCAGTTTGCCGGATATAAACTGAAGTACTAACACCAGCTTGTGCAGCCTTTTCTTTTAAGATATAGTACTCGTATTTTGTAAACCGGACACAAGCCCTTACTTCTTTTTTGATTGACTTAGGCGGCCTTCCGGCTTTCTTTAGTTTCTTGCTCACTGTTTCCATGCTTCCTCATTTTTAACATCTGTACTAATATTTTTTTGCGACCAACGGGAGCAAAAAACGAGTGGTGTTGGCGAACGGGTTTTTGTTCGACAACAACACCGCTCGCCATAATAAGCTTCAATGGGTTCTTCTTATTAAGTGAACGAAATCACTCTTTAAATTCTTATTAATTCCATTTGGGTTCTTTCTTAAATAATTTCTTTTTAAAGTTTTTTCAGGTCTTTCCACTTTTAAATGATGCAACATTAAGTTGTAGTTTTTAAGGTCTTTATTGGTGAAATAATAATCAGTTAATTTGACAGTGAAGATTTTAAAAGGAGGCGACACCAATCATACATTGAAAAAAAACTCTCTCTCACTTGACCGCGTCGTTATTGAAAACTTTTGGATTATCCATTCCATGCTTGCGGATATTATCTTTCAGATCCATCCACAGGCGGATGTTGTAATCTGCCAGTTCCATCATTTCCTCAATTGTTATTTGATGGGGATTTAAAATAGCATGGGTTGATTTCTCCGTGGATTGATCTAGTGAACAGGAAAAAATATTTGGCGCATAACCTTCACCGATCTCCAGTGATTTTCCAATAGCTATTGAGTTGCCAAATAATTTTATTGTCTTTCCATTGCTTAAGAACAAGGTTCTTCTTCTAAACTCAGCCATAAATTTTTTCTTAAAGGTTTTTTAATGATTGTTTTATTTACCGTTTCTTCTTTCAAATAGTGGCTTGTGAAAAGAAAGAAAGTGTTACTTACATTTTCTACATGGGATTTATAAGCTGCTCAATATCCTGCCATAGAAAGAAAACTCTTGACCTGATTTTAAAGGGCTTCAGCTTTCCATGTTTGATCCAATCATAGATTGTTGGCTTTGTAACATGGAACAAAGCACAAACTTCTTCTATCTTATACAGCGGTTTATAGGTCATCCCAGGCGTTTCAAACGAGGTGGTAGCTAATTTGTGTTTTTGAGCTGAACTAACTTCTTCTCTAATTATTTGACGGATAGATTCCCAGAATTGTTTCGGCTCATAAGGAAATAACATTGGGGTTAGTGGGCTCGTATTAATCACATTTTCTTTCATCACTTTGCCTTTTAGATAATAACACTCTTGCCGAATGCTTTTACTTTCCATAAAATATTAGGATACAAATATCATTTCATGAGAAAGTCTTTCTTCACACTATGAACCGTATATAAAAAAATATTTTGTAGTCTTCTTTCGCATTTGAGTCATTATCACTTACTTGAACAATAGGGTAATGCTCAATATCTTTAAACATTAAAGCGCTACAACAAGACAAGAATTGACTAAAGCATTCATAGCTCACAAGTTGATATTATAAGAAAAGCTTTTTAATTCTGAATGCCTTTTGTGCTATGAAGCAATTTGCTTTTCCTTTTCAAAAGCGTGCATTCCTCCTCTGTTCTTCCACAACTCTTTAATTTTTTCACCTGCTTCTTCAGGCGTAATTCTTATGTATTTATAAAAGTCTTTTACACTTTTATGTCCGCTGATTTTCATAATGAGTTCGACAGGTGTGCCTGCCAGAAATTCATTTGTGCAAAAGGAGCGGCGACAAGTATGTGACGTTATGTATGCGTATTTTGGTTCAACCTCTACAATATTCTTATTGCCTTTCTTATGAGAATGTTTAACAAGCTCTATTATTCCTGCAAGTTTTGCAATGGTTTTAATGTGCCGGTTAAATTCTGCGTTTGTAGCAGGAAGCACCTTCTTATCAAATCGCATACTTAATATTTCTTTAGCTTCCTTCCGGAGAGGAATCACTACCCAATGACCAGATTTTTGTTGCTTTTTATACAACATGTCTTTTCTCAAATCATTTTTATCAAGTTTAGAGAAATCCGAAAATCTTAAACCAGTTAAGCAGCCAAGTACGAAATCATTACGGTAATCTTCTAAATGTGGTAATGCTGATAAGTCTAATTTATAAATTAAGTTTACTTCATTCATTGGAAGGTAAACAGCATCTACTTGTTCTTCAAGTATAGTCCAACCGTCCATGTCTAGCATTGGTATGATCCTTTTCCTGATTCGGTTTCGGAGAAAAGTTCTGAATTGCTTAATAGTTTTCCCTATGGTGTTGGTTTTTAATCCAATCTTGGTTTCAAGTCTACGTCGTTGAGTATAATCGTAGGTTAAAAAGTCAACAAACTCTTCATAAAAATTCAAATCCAAACAATCAAAAGTGATTGGCTCATTACGGAAAGTTTCAAAGGCCTTTAAATGGTCTTTCATATTTCTGTAAATACGAGGCATGTCTTTACAGACTTTTTTTTCCTTGGATTGAATGTAATCGTCAATCTGAAAATAAAAGTCAAGCTTCTTTTTATTACGATTTGCTTCAGTTAATAAGCCCTGGTCGACAGATAAGCTCTGTAGGGAAGCTATATCTAAGTTTGGTTTAAATGTTTTCTTGAGGAAACTTATTGGATCATCTATTTTCTTTCTTTTAGTGAATGAAATAATATCCTCAACTATACGCATTTGTTTTCCTAACGCTTCATTAAACTCTTCAGCATTACCATAAGTTGCCGGTATTTCTTTTACTATCCTTCCAAGTTTTCTATTCCAGTAACGGGCAGGGACATAAACTTCAGTATTTAATAAAATTCTTCTATCAGCCCGAAAACAGTACTGAATACATATCGGATTTGTCCCATTTTTTCTTGATCTCCGATCACAAATTAATTTTAGTGGCAGTAGCATAATTCATCCTTTTAGTGACTGTTACAGACGAAACATGGAAAGGATCTTATCCATAATCCCAATTTTTGTCGATTTTTTGTCGATTTAAGTTGAATCTGCTTCTGTAAAGTTAGAAATGAATAAATTAATAATACTGTTACAAATAACTGAAAATCAGTGCTGTAATCGTTAAATTTTGTAAAACAGAGTAAGATTAAAATCTTACTAAAGAGGTCCCGAGCGGATTCGAACCGCTGTGGAAGCTTTTGCAGAGCTCTGCCTAACCACTCGGCCACAGGACCTTTTAAGAGAGCGGCAAATGTAACGTGTTTTTTTTAAATAGCTTTACCATGAGGCTTTTATATGTTGTGAGACTGCTATATATTTAAACAATCTCTACAACCGACATCATGCACCGTATAGCTGAAAGCGAATTAATATTAAACGAACGTGGCGCTATCTATCACCTTAATCTTAAACCTGCTGATATTGCCGATACTGTTATAACCGTTGGTGATCCTGAACGGGTAAAAGAAGTTAGTAAACATTTTGACGAGATCGAAAACATTTTTCGGCACCGCG
>JBDSRT010000278.1:0-3979 GCA_039929165.1 Ginsengibacter sp. | reverse complement strand
TAGCTTCTTCAGTTGTTCGGCTATGCAGCAGCATATTTTTTACAATAGAGGCGGCACGCTTACCATGGTAGATGATCTTTTCGAAATTATTTTTAATATCAGTATAAATGTCTTCTTCAAGTTGTGGGTCACGGGGCTCCATTGTCCTGATCTCCTGTAATTCGTTTAACAACTCAGCATTAATATCAGAAAAATTATTGATAAAGTTTAAAGGATTTTGTATCTCATGGGCAATACCGGCAGTGAGTTCACCCAATGAAGCCATCTTTTCTTTTTGGAGTAATTGCACCTGCGTAGCCTGCAGATCTTTCAACGCTTCTTCTGTGATAGCTTTTTGCTGCTGAAGTAAGGCATACGCTTTTTGCTTTTGTTTATTATTGCGCCAAAGTATAAGCGCAATACCCAGGAAGACTGCAAGCGCTGCAATAGCAACATATAGTTTGATCCTGTTCCGGTATCTAATTTTAGCAACTTCAATTAGCTGCTGGCGTTGTTGCTCTGTCAGTTTCAGGTTTTGCACTTTCTTTATCTTCTCTACATTATATAAACTGTCTTTTGTAGCTACTCCAAGCGCCTGGTAGATAAAAGCGCTGTCATATTGTTTTGCAGCCTGATAGGCTTCAGCTAAAAAAGTACTAGCTTCCAATACCTGTTTAAAGAAAGGTGCTTGCTGTGCAACATTCAATGCCTGCCGGGCATGAAATATAGCAGAGTCCTCTCTGCCAATTGATTTGTACGCTTTTGCCAAGCCGAAATAATTTGAAGACAACACTTCATTATCATTAATGGCTTTAACATAAACAATACTCTGCTGGTAGTAATCTATGGCTGCGGGCATATCTTTTTTGAAAGCAGATATCTCTCCATAATTATTTAGGATAGCACCAATCATGTTTTTATCTTTCAATCTACCGGCAAGTTCATACGCTTCTTTAATGTAATACAGCGCTGAATCTGCCATTGTCATTCTCAAATAAATACTGCTTAAACTATACAGGTCAAATAGAATACCGCCACTATCGTTTACTTTTTCATCTATTGCTTTGGTTTTAAAAAGATAAGACAAGGCATGTTTGTAATCTTCCTGCTCTGTATAAACATTAGCTATATTAAAGTAAGTAACACCAATTGAATGCGCTTTTTCTTTAATGGCTTCTTTCATCTTTAAAGATTCGAGATACATGTCCAGCGCCTTGGAGTAATCGCCGACACCGAAGTATACATTACCTAAAGCGTTGGTGCAATAAGCCTCTCCTCTTGAATCATTGATCTTTTGTGCAAGTTGCAAACCTTCCATTGCATATTGCAAAGCTGTGTCAGGGAAAGCTGATACATAAGCATAGCTTAAACCTTCCAATGCCAATACCCGCTCCTGGCTTTCAGGTGTGGTAGCTAATACCTTTTTTAAACTATCTGCTTCGATATTCTGACAGTATAAATTCGAGGTATAGGACAATAAAAGCAGCGGGATAACAAGCTTTCTCATAAATCGTTTCGGTAAATGAAATTAAAAGAATATTTTATATCCCCGATTTTTTAGCAATAAGATTGATTTAGCAAAGACCAATACTATACATTATAGTATGTTATTTAGAAAGACAAAAACTTAAAATATGGATATTGTCATACAATCATTAGGCTTTAAAGCGAGTGATCATCTTGAAATTATATCAAAGAAAAACCAGGAAAGCTGAAGCCTAATGACAACATTGTAGGAGCTAATGTCACACTCTTTAAAGGCCCCGAGAAGGCCGTACAGAGTGATTACTGTGACTCGAAGTTCCGGGTAATGATCATTTTGTAAAAGAGCACGCAGCAGATTTTGAACGGGCTTTAAATAACGCCATTGATACCTTACAAAGCATATTGTGTAAGACAAATAAGAAAATAAGAGATCGTTGGCAAAAAGGCATGGCAGATAGAGCTTTAGCTGTAAAAGCCTTTTAAAAACTATCAGTACGGTAACAATATTTATTGGATAATTATCCTGTGATACCTATAATAGTTATAGATGTGTATCTTAATGTTTTAAATAAATTGTCTGGAACGTAAATTACACCTCAATATAATTTTGTAAACCCGTATGGCTTTAATTATCACATTAATTATTGTAGTTGTATTACTTGGCATTTTAGTAAAGATCAATTTTGCTGATACTGATGTGTCCGTTCCGGTTCGCATTATTATAAGTGGTGTTATCCTGCTCATTTTTGCCGGCGGTATATATTACCTGGTAACGCCTGATGCCTTTCAAGGGAAAACGCCGGAAGATGTTGCAGACACCATTGCTAAAAATGATACAAATAATAAAAGCGCTGAAGTTACGCCGCCAGTTAAAAATACTGTGCAGCCTCAAAAGCAAGTGGTTGATACCGCAAGAAAAAAAGTAGTTGTTCCACCTGCCCCTGTTAAAGTTGATACAGTTGTTGTGCCTAAAGTTGAAACATTAGCTCCGCCTAAAGCTGAAGCGGCAAAATCAGAAACATCTAAAGACAACCAGGAAATTATCGCGGCACAAAACAGTGGCGATACGAGCCAGTTTGATAGCTACAAGGTTAAACTGAAAGCTTATTTGTACAGCAGGCCTGATGAAAGTACTCGCCGTAACGAATTTCTTTTCTTTGTTAACAGCATTCCGCTTTCCGCTTTGGATGAAAGAAATGGTTTTATACAAGTGTCTTTCAAAACCAATCGGGGCAAACGATATGATGCCTGGCTAAGAAAAAGTGACCTGATAAGTGTCGACGATTAAAGCGTTTCTGGTTTGTCTTGACTCAAACTTATTGTTTCAAAGTCTTTGCCTTAATGACGTTATATTTAAGTCCTTCTATTATTTTATCATCATAGACAATTGCTTCTACAGACTTAACAGATGTTTCAGTTGATGGATTAAGAATTTTTAGATGAACGTTATGTTTAGCCTTTGGCAGATCATATTTCCAACACAACTCGTATCGCCGGGTTGTAAAATTGACAGGCAGCTTTGGCGACTCAATAAGTTGCCCATCAACGTATAATTCACTTAGTAAAATATTTGCAGACGTATCATTCCAGCCGGCAGATTCTCCTTTCAACACAAATCCTGTTCCTGCAAAATCGAAACTGATATCATCTTTCGCGGCAGACCATTTCACGGGAATTTTCTGCACCGGGTAAACGCCATCAAAACTCTTTTCAAATTTAACAGGCAAAGGCTTTTGAGTCTTAATACGGACTTGCTCATTATCAATATTTCCACCATTAGCTTTTATATTTTGCAAGGCATGCTTCATACTTAATACATACACATCGTTAAGAGATAGCGTGGTATATTTAAAATCAATATCCTCCGCTTCCTTTAAACCCATTCTCCAATAAGACGGAATGTGATCGTATCCTAAAACAGTCCCTAAAATCCCACCCGCACTTGACGGATTACAATCAGCATCCTGGCCGCAACGTGTTGATATTTCCAGTGTTTTGGTAAAGTCTTTATCGCCATAAAGCAAACCAATTACAACATAAGCTGCGTTTACTTTTGCATCAATGTTAAAAGGCACAAATACGCCTTCGGGGCAACCAACATCATTTGCCCACTTCTTCTGCACTTCGAGCCAGGTTTGCTTCCAGTCAACCGGATGTTTTTTATGCCAATCAATAACGTCATGTATGCATTTGTAAAAATCACTTTGAGCAGGAATTGTTTTCAACGCTTCAGTTACAATAACATTTATGTCAGAAGATGTAAACGCCAACGCATACATGGCACCAACAAATACGCCTCCATACCAACCATCGCCATAGTTCATAATGTGACCTGCTTTATCGCTTATAGCTGAGGCTGCATTGGGCATACCCGGGCTCATAAGCCCAGCAAAATCTGATTCAATTTGGTAGTCTATACAATCAGCATGAGGATTGTTTTTCCATACGCCTGAAGCCGGCGCTTTAATACCATTTAATATATTATAGCGTGCAG
The DNA here is from genome assembly GCA_039929165.1 of Ginsengibacter sp. Taxonomy (GTDB): domain Bacteria; phylum Bacteroidota; class Bacteroidia; order Chitinophagales; family Chitinophagaceae; genus Ginsengibacter. The sequence goes on along the minus strand of JBDSRT010000278.1, from coordinate 21 downwards.
CCTGGTTAGCATGCCAAAGTC
>JBDSRT010000277.1:0-2745 GCA_039929165.1 Ginsengibacter sp. | reverse complement strand
AAAACCTCTTTTGGGCATTTATCTATAACATTATTGGTATCCCGATTGCAGCAGGTTTGTTATATCCATTTAACGGCTTCCTGTTAAACCCAATGATTGCAGGCGCTGCAATGGCTTTAAGTTCTGTTTCAGTTGTATCAAATAGCTTACGGTTAAAAACAAAGAAATTGTAGAAACAAAAATTTTACAACTCTTATCCATAATTGTGTAATGGTCACTTTAAAGGCTTAAACTAATTTTACATAATCTAAATAAAATAAACGAAAATGAAAACGATAGAAGTAAAAACGAACATAAATTGTGGCGCATGTGTATCGAAGGTTACACCTGCATTAAATGACACTGTGGGCAAAGACAATTGGAAAGTAAATACAATGAACCCTCAAAAAGTACTTACCGTAACTACCGAAAATCTCAGCGAAGACGAGGTTATTAAAGCTGTGGAAAATGCTGGTTACAAGGCAGAAAAACTATCATAAGGAATTATTGAGAAGCAGGGCAGGATATTTGCTCGGCTTTATTTCTTAAGTAGATTATAATTTTGCCGTCGAACCATAATGCAGGAATATTCGTTATTGCTTGTGGTAGATTTTTAAAGCACTTACCATTAGAAAAAGAGAGTATTGTAAATGTGGGGTCAAGCAATCTTATTCAGCAACAGTTTGGAAATACCGTAACAGGCTGGAACATTCTTCTTTTGCTTTTCATCACATCTTCTTCTGCCTTAGCTTATCTTATCGCTTCATTCAAAGCAGCAGGGATTGCGGCAATTTTATATCTAACAACAGGAATTTTAAGTGGTCAAAAATTCACGATAAATAAAATTTAGTTTCTGTTGCAAATATTTGTGGTAGAGAATTTAGAAAATTAATGAAATAACTAACGAAGAATCTATAAAAGTGTAGCTGGCATTTCAATTTTAAAACATAAATCTTAAATAATGAAAAAGGAAAACAGTAATCAGAAAAAAAGCGATACTCAAATTGACAAAAAGGATATTCCAGGTATTAAAAAGACATCAAAAAAATCGTCTGCCTCACTTGCTGCTTCCAAAGTAGGCAGTGCAGTAGATAATGTAAAAGCACGATCTGGCAAGGATGTTAGGGGATCCAGTGGCTTAGCAAATACAGGACCTTTTATCTCATACGAAGACTAGGAAGATCTTTGGTCTAAATAATTATTGAAAAGCTTAATTCAGAAGTTAATGAAATCGCGAACAGCGATACTGAAGATTGGGCAAGTGCAGAACTTAAGGCGCATTTTTTAACTATGTAGCAAGGATAATCATCAATAGCAAAGAACATTGTAAAGGAAATCCCGCAATGGAACAATGCGAAAATTTTTGCTGAGCCTGCGCTGATACAAAGATGGTAAACTAATTGAATTACCGTTAGTAACAGGCTTACTGTAGTATAGTTAGAGCAGCGTTGTGTGTATAGGGCCTTTAAATGTAGGCTTTGATTTTCTGGGCCTGTAGTTTGCGCATAGGCAAAAGACGGGGATATATTATTAACATTCAAATATTTTAAAAATGAAAACTTTATTTATCGCTATCGCTGTCTTATTTACTACAGCAAATACACAAACATTACAAGCTCAAGACGCCGCCGATAGCAGTCGTTTATCTCAAGTGCTGCAATCGTATTTCAACATAAAAGATGCACTTGTAGAAGGCAATAATAAAACCGCCTCCGAAAGCGCCACAGCTTTTACTAAAAACCTAAATGGTATTTCTATCAAGCTTATTTCTGAAGGCAACGTAAACACATTGTTGAAAGATGCCGGCACGATTGCAGATGCCAAAAGCATTGACAAACAAAGGGTAGCTTTTGCCAACTTCTCAACCAACATGACAGATGTTACTAAGGCATTGAAACTCTCCGGCCAACCGGTGTACGTCCAGTATTGCCCTATGAAGAAGGCTTCCTGGTTAAGCAATGAAAAAAGTATCAAAAATCCTTACTACGGCAGCAGTATGCTAACCTGTGGTAAGGTTACGGACACTATTCAGCAGTAAATTTATAAATACACCTAAAAATTAAATAATGCGATTAATAATAATGGCAACTGCTCTTGCAGCAGTTGCTTTTACAGCCTGCAATAATAATGGCAATAAAGCCACTGATGCACCTGATAAGGCAGATCATGGAAACATGGTGGATAGCGGTATGCACCAAAAGAACGATGGGGAGTATACGGGTATGCTGGAAAGCGCTTCGATGAATACGGTAGTGAACGCCTATTTACAGGTAAAAAATGCCCTTGCAAATGATGACGCCAAAGCAGCAGCAACTGCAGGCAACGAGGTGGCTACAGCTATTACTAATGTAGACTTAACCGGTTTTAATGCAGCGCAAAAAAAGATGTACGATGAAGTGAAAGAAGAAATAAAAGAACACGGTATACACATTGGCAACAACGGCGGCAAGATAGCCCATCAGCGGGAGCATTTTGAAACCATGAGCAAGGATATGTACGACCTGGTAAAAGTGGTGGGCCCCAGCCAAACCATGTACTATACCCACTGCCCGATGTACAATAATAATAAAGGCGCAAACTGGCTAAGCGAAGTGAAAGAAATCAGGAACCCATACCTCGGTAAAAAAATGCCCGATTGTGGCACCGTAAAAGAAGAATTGAAATAATGCGCATACTAAAAGTGACTGGGTTGTTTTTGCTGTTGGCTTTTGTTGCTATCCAGTTCTTCAGACCGGATCGAAATATCAGTAAAAGGGTTTCTCCTTA
>JBDSRT010000276.1:0-10153 GCA_039929165.1 Ginsengibacter sp. | reverse complement strand
GCTCATAAGCCGTCACTTGATTGATGCCTTCTGGACAATTTACGCAACATATATTTTAAGAATTTATGACAACCCTATTGATCCAGGCTATTCTCCTCCGCTGCCAATTATTGTGTACTTGATTGGAGTGTTGGTTGTAGGGCTTACACTTATTAAGATGTCTAAACGACGATTAAGAGAAATCTTTTCAATCAACAAATCTCAAATGCTGGCTATAATAGCGGCATCAACAGCGATCACCCTAATTTGGATAACGCTGACGGATAATTCGATAATCAAATAATAATTTTTATGGCTCTATTGGGGTCTTATTTCCATAAAGAGCGACACCTGTAGAAGTAAGCGGAAACCAAACCCCACTGATGGGTTATCAGAACCAGCCTTTATGGATTCTTACCCTTATTACATTGGTTGTTGATATTTCTCTCACTGTTTTTGATCAGGGCAAAAATTACTAAAACACCCTGCTGGTGCTGCTCTCGGTAGGCAATTTAGTTGTGTATGTCTTCTCAACACCTTTCTTAATAACTTAATACCATTCCAGACAAACATGGCACGACTTTTTTAGACATTTGTTTCAACTTAATAGTAAGACTCTGGAAAACAATTTACCACCCAACAACAAAACAGACAAGCTCACGGAGACAATCCCCGCCGCAACAGTTCTTCCTGTAATTGAAGAACATGTAGAGGTTGGGAAAAGAGTGATAGAAACGCGTAAGATAAGAATATCTAAAACTGTACACCAGGAGAATGAATTTCTCAACGTGCCGCTGATACGTGAAGACATAGATATTAAAAGAGTTCCTGTTAATGAATATGTCGACACTCTTCCTGAGGCTGTAAGATATGAAGGCGATACAATGATAATACCTGTACTAAAAGAAGTATATGTAATGCGTATGATGGTGGTTGAAGAAATTCATGTAACAAAAACGAGGATACAAACACAGGATGTGCAAAATGTGTCTTTACGCAGAGAAGAAGTAACTATTGAAAATACACAACCGGCTACAAGCCAAAGTAAAGACACTAATCTTTAATATCCGGGTAATCCTATGAAGACTAATCTTGAAACAACTATTATTTAAATTAAAAAAACAGGAGGTTTAAAATGCAAACAGTAATTGGACTATTTGACAATGCTAACGAAGCACAGCAAGCAGTGCAACAGTTAAAATCAGCGGGTTTTTCTGATGAAAATATTGACATCTCTGCCAAAAAAGACAACAGTCATTCTTCAGGCGGATACACAACTGATTCTTATCCTAATGATAGTGTTGGGAACAGCAGTGAATCTGTTAGTGGATATACAACTGGTTCTTATGCTGATGATAATGTAGGAAATAGTAGCACTGGCACATCCGGTCATAGAAGTAGTGATCATACCACTGATGGCGATTCATTTGGCGACAAGGTTTCCCATTTTTTTAAAAACCTTTTTGGCGGTGATGATGACCAGGCTGATCGTTATTCAACTGTGGCTAACAGAGCCGGCGCTATTGTAACAGTGCATGCCCAAACAGAAAGTGAAGCAGAAGAAGCGGCAGATATTCTTGATGATGCAGGCGCTGTTGATGTTGACGAACGTTCTGCACAATATGGATATACAGGCGGTAGCAACAGCTCTTCATCTGATTTCAAAACAGACAGCGACGATAGCAACACTTTGAATGTAATTAAAGAAGATGTAAACGTTAGCAAAAGAGAAATGCAAACAGGTGGTGTAAGATTAAGGAGCAAAATTGTTGAAAGACCAGTTGAAGAAACATTAAGATTGAGAGAAGAAAGAGTTACTGTGGAAAGAACACCTGTCGACAGGGCTGCAACAAATGCAGATTTTCAAAATTTCAAAGAAGGTACTATTGAAATGACGGAACGTGCTGAGGTAGCTGATGTAACAAAGCAGGCTCGTGTAGTAGAAGAAATTAAACTCTCAAAAGAGGTTAACGAGCGTGAAGAAACAATTCGTGAGACTGCCCGTGATACAAAAGTTGACGTAGAAGATATAGAAGATGAAGATGTAACCGGCAGAACAGATAAAACAAGAAATTTGTAAAATTTACAAAGTTCAAATACTAAAAGCGATCAGTTAATCCTGGTCGCTTTTTCGTTTAATAAACCCGAAGTTTAAATAAACGCCTATGGATGTCGTAGCTAATTTGCGGCCCGATATCTATACAAATTAGGGAAAATGTTCATGTGCTGTAAAGTAGACACGTGTTACATAAAAACAATAAGAGGAACAGCGGTACGTTAAAGATGTAAACATACTTATGAGTCCGCTTAGAATTATTGGTTATGAACTCACTATGGAAGGCATGATAATAGAAGAAAAACTATTTTTTGTTTGCCTTAACTGAGGTCGTATTGCGAATTATGATGATAACCTTCTTAATAAGCCCTGTTATCTCAGATTTATTTCTTGTCACTAATCAGAACAATTAGAAAGTTGTTTGAAAATGTTGGGCACAAAAAAACCGGGCCAATTGCCCGGCTCCATAAATTAAAGCTTTTTAATGGTTATTGTGATCGCGGTCGTCCCGATCAATTTTGTCAGCTTCATTGTCTAAGGTATTAGCAGCTTTTTCTGTGTCATTTTTTGCAGAGTTAGCTGCATTTTCTGAAGACGTTTTAGCATCGCCAAAAGCGTTTTTTATAGCGGCACCGGCTTTATCGAAAATATTGCCATCGTCTGCCTTCGCGTTATTAGCCGCTTTATCAGCTTCGTTTTCAGCACTACGTCCGGTATTTTGTACACCGGTTTTTACATCATTAGCCGCATTACGGATCGCATTTCCTGCATCGCCCGCTGCGTCTTTTAATTTGTTACCCAAGCTTTCATTGTTGTTGTCTGACATAGCAATCATTTAAAATTTAAAATAATATGATACCACAAAAAGATTTACAATTAACATGCCAGTGAGAGGCATCGTTAACTTATAAATCTTCTCCTGTTACAATTTCCGGTATGCCATAAGACGCGACTCATAGGCAGACATTCTTTTGAAAGAAACGCCCCTTTCTACTTTTAGTGCTTCAACTGCTTTCTGTGCAGCATCAAGTGCTTTTTATTATTATATTTTGATCAGAGTTTTTGCAAAAGAAAGCATCAAGCTTACGTATTTTGCCAAAAGAAAAAATTGATCTTTGGCCAAAGTGATCTTTAATATTTATGTGGTTGAGTTATCAAAAAAAGTGTTCACCGAGAACGCAAAGTTCAGGAACGCCAATCCGCAGTTTAATGGTGTACTGGAATGCCTGTATGTTGGAATGACAAGTAAGAGCCCGGCAGAACGTTTACAGCAACACAAAACAGGCTACATTAATAAGAAAGGCCATAAAATATCAGCTATCATTGTTGAAAAGTATGGCCGCTATTTACGGCCAAGTCTTTTCGAACATCTTAATGCAAAAGGCATGACAAGAGAACAGGCTTTGCTATTAGAAGAAAAGCTTGCCATGGATTTACGCCGGCAAGGTTATGCAGTTTGGTTTAATTGATGGCAATGTAGTTAAACAGGCACATGCACAGTAACGCAGGTGCCTTCACCCGGCGCAGACCAAACACTGGAACGGCCATTCATAAATTCAGCCCGCTTCCTGATGTTTTCGAGACCGATGCCGTTTTTAGGCAGCTGTGTATCAAATCCTTTTCCTTCATCTATTATTCGCAAGATAATATAGTCTTCAACAGCCCTGACGCTGATTTTTGCGCTGGATGTATCTGCATATTTTATGATGTTGGTCATTTGTTCCTGGATGATCCTGAAGAAATTTAATTCCATTTTTTCAGGTAGCGGGGTATTGTTGTCAATATCTAATTCAACATTTAATCCGCCACCGATATTTATGCTATCCGTTAGTGATCTTATCCTGTCTTTTAATGATATTGAAGGATCCATAGAGGGCGCTAATTGCTGTGACAGCCGGCGCAATTCATTGTTGGCTTCCTGCATATAATTTTTTAAATTCCTGAAGATCTGATCAGCCATTGGCGTGCCTTTTACCTCTCTCTTCAGCACATCAAGATTTAAAGACGAAGCAGATAAAATTTGCTGCACATTATCATGGAGTTCCATGCCTAACTGTTGACGCTCTTTTTCCTGCGCATCAAACACTGCCTGGTTCAAACGCTTTGTTTCTTCAGCTTTTTGTGTAATGTCTATAATAGTGCCTATTACTGCAGGCATGTTTTTATAAAGTATGCCGGAAGCCACTACCTCTATTTGTTTTACTATGCCTTCACGGCTTATGATCTTAATCGGCAAGTCACTGGCCACATGCATCTGTATCTCACTTTCATTGTACATCATTTTCACCCTGTCCAGGTCATCTTCATGAATAATGCCTTCAAACGTCATCTCATTTAAAAGTTCATGCTTTGAGTAACCCGTCATCAATTCGAAGCCAGGACTTACATACGTTAGCTTATGATTTTGTATAATAAAAGCCCCGACCAAAGATTGTTCAACAAGCGTTCTGAATTTCTCTTCGCTTTCAATAATCTCTATTTCAGCCTTCTTTAATTCAATAGCTTTTTCATCAACAAGCCGCTGCAGTCTTACCGGCTGCCTGGCGATATAAAAACTAAATACACCAATCAAAACTGAAAATAATACGCCTAAGATCTGGATAAAACTTGCGTACGGCAGTGGAGCTTTAGCCGTCTTCTTTACATAAATATTCCACTCGCCATCAGGTATAAAAATCTTAATGGAATTAGCCAGATCAAAGCGTGCTGTTTTAGGCAGAAAGAATTCTTCCTGGTGCGTATCGGGATTTATTTTTGAGAACTGGTAAGTGTAAATATTTCTAGCTGATGCGGCCAGGCCAGCAAAACGGATGATTGTAGAAAGCTTTATTATTACTGAAGAGAAACCCCAATACTCGCTATCAATTACTATCGGCAACCGCCCGATAATACCCATACCTCCCTGCTTAAGTTTTAAAGGGCCGGCATAAAAAACGTTATTATTTACAATAGCCTTAAACGCTTCTTTGTTGCGGGATGTATCAAGAAGAATATTATAACCGATTGCCTCTTCATTGCTCTTCAACGGATACACATGCGTAATGGTGCCGCCTTCTACAAGTTCAAGCGCATCAATACCTGTGTTAGCCGAGAGAATCCGTTTGGCAATCTCATCAAAATTATTTCCGATGCCATACTTCTGAACAATGAAACTAAGCGTATTAGTGGCCACCATGCCCTGGTTCAATAAACGCTCTATTTTTTCGCTGGCTACATTGCCTGCATTTACCAACTCTTGTTTCTCCTGGTCCTCATAATAGTGATTGCGTCGGGATATAAATACGCCAGTAATCAAAAGCGAGGCGATGAAAACAAGTGTACCCGTTATATACGGTATTCGATTATTTCTTAAAGCGCCCAGAGATTGTTGGATATAGTGAACGGCGAAGATAATTTTTTTACAGAATGAAAGCGGCGCTAATAAGTCAATTACGCATGCTGTCTACTTAAAATGCAAGCGATAACCCCTCCTTCAAGCTTTGTCATATTTGCGTGTATCAAAGTTGTAAAGAAATGGTGAGCGATGTGGACCAATGCTTTTTTGTTCTTTAGTTTTTCATTGATGCCAGGTGCGATTTATCATATAACGCTTGATGATTATGCGATCATACGACGGCAATTGCAGATTATTAACTGTGTAAGCATGCAATAAACATTTTAAAGCGCAATACAGTATAGATTAATTGGACCCTGCTGCAACAAGTAATTTATATCTTATCAAACTGGGCTAAACTTAATTTGGGGTCTAAGCGTTCATTGGAAAAATAGGCTTCATCCCATGTTATTGCCCGCTGTGTTGTAGCGGACTCCCTGCCCAATATAGCGGTTAGTGTTGACTCTGCACCTGATCTTGTTTCGTTAATGTACTTACCTGATTCGATGCTGCCTATAAAAGCTTTTTCCTTGTTTGCATCTGCGTCTCCCAGTGCTGATAAAAATACACCTGAAGCCCGTTGCTGCGGCGTAAGATCGCTATCACTCTTAGCGACACCAGAATCCCATTTGTTATCGCCGCTGATAAACACGCCTCCGCTGTAATGCGCCTCTGCAGTGCCTTTGCTGCCAATAAATCTGCAACATACATCCCCGAATTGCGGTCCAACTTTTGTGCTGTGTATACTTACGTTTACATTGTTTGGATATTGATATACAACTTCAAAGTTGCTAAACACATCTCCAAAATCCGGCAATTCATTTCTATTTCCCATACCTACAGCTTTCAATGGATGCGCTTTCAAAGCCCAGTTGCAAACATCCAGCATGTGAATGCCCTGGTCAAGAATAATATCGCCACACATTGCCCTGAAATAATAATGGTTACGTATCCTGATCTCATCATAAGATGCATTGTTCTTTGTTTTGACTATTGGTGTGCCTGACGAGAAATAATATAACTGCACAGTGATAAGGTCACCGATTTCGCCACGCTGAATCCTGTTCACCATTTCAACATAAGGGCTACCATATCTTATTTGAAACCCGATGGCTACACTTTGTTTACCATTTAGTTTTTCACCGATAGCCATCACTCTTCTACAGCCTTCAACATCCGTTGCTACAGGCTTTTCGCAGTATACGTGTTTGCCGGCAGCTACTGCAGCTTCTAAAAAATCTACATGACTGTAAGCAGGTGAAGAAATAAGCACCGCATCTACATCTTTGTTTTCAAGTAATTTGAGATAAGCTTTTGAACCCTGGTAGATACTTGTAGCTTTCAAAGCCGGGAACTGTTTTGTTGTATTCAAGCTGTTGAAGACAGGTGTTGCTTTCTGTAGCTGATCCTGGAAGATGTCGGCTATGGCTACGATGTTGCTATTTGTATTGGCTGAGATAGATGAGATGACCGCTGTACCACGGTTACCGCAACCGATCACACCTACACGAATGGCAGAGTTTGCTTCGCTGCCAAAAACAAGATGCGGCTTTAAGATGGTAAAAGCTGAAATAGCTGCGCCGCTTTTTATGAAGGTTCTTCTTTCCATAGTGTTTGATTTATTAGAAAAAGTAATGAAAGCAATACGTTATAGTTAAAGGTATAAACTATAAAAAAAGTGTGATAGTAAAATTTAAACGGATCTTAAATATTTACCAACTCCGCATCTTCAAAAAATGCTGATTTTTAATGCATACATTTAGCACAGACCAAAGAGCAATGCTTTATTCATAATTAAAACTCTTGCATTTACTGGCATCGAAAAAAAGGCAAGACAGGTTTTAATATAGCAATCATTTATAATAAATAAAAGAGAATATGAAATCAGTAATTGGCGTTGTAATTATTATCATCAGTCTTATATCCTGCGAGGCTAAAACAAATGTTGAGACTGCAAAAGAAACAGCTAATTTGCTTGAAGGCACGTGGCAGCTCATTACCGGCACCCTGGTTGAAAAAGGCGATACAACAGTTACTGATTACACAAAAAAAATATCGTTTATAAAGATTATTAACAGCACACATTTTGCGTTTTTACAACATGATCTAAGTAAAGGCAAAAATGCAGATTCAGTGTTTGCAGCCGGCGGCGGTAAATATGCACTCAAAGACAGTACTTATACGGAGCATCTTGAATATTGCAATGCCAGGGAGTGGGAAGCCAATGACTTTGAGTTCACAGTGACTATAAAGAATGATACGTTAATACAACATGGCCTTGAAAAAGTGGGTGACATAGAACGTTTGAATACTGAAAGGTATGTGAGGCTTAAATAGTCCTGAATTTTAATGCAGCCGAGGTGGCGTTGGTACCGGGCATCATATCAAAATTTTTCACGGTTTATCTATAAATGTTTTTAATGACGTCTTTATAATATATGTCCAGCCCTTTTCAAAGCTTTCCCTTTTAAAGTTTGAATCATCTATATCAAAACTTTCAACACCTGAATGTGTCAGCCTCACTTTGGTCTCACTGTCTTCATCAAATAACTCAAAAGTAACATAGGATATGCCGGGAACATTATCATATTGCCAGGAATAGGTTAGCTTCTTATGCGGCACAACTTCTGTCACTTTACATAAATGGAGATATTGTTTATTTTCATCGCCACCATAAAATGAAAACGAAGCGCCTTCCTCTGCTCTAAAACCCTTAATATCAAAGTACCATTGCTTCATCACGTCTTTGTCAGTAATAGCAGTCCATACTTTTTCAACAGATGCATGTAACAGTTGCTCAATGATTAATGGCTGTGCTTCCATACTTGAGATTTGATGTTAATATAAATTTTAGACCGGGTGAAGGATGCCTGTTATCAAAAATTAGTCTTCCACTTTTATGAAGCAGATGGATGGCATCTCTACCTTTTTAAAGTCATTACTGTTGGTATCAAAATATCGCAATAATACGATGCCGTCATTACCCATGCCTGTTATAACAAGCTTAACTGTTTTGTTAGCTTTAAACACTACCACGTCACCTATTTTAAACACACTGTCCATATTTACAATTCTTTTATTTTGATATTTTTAAAATAAATTGGCGCTCCAGCATGTTTGCCCTGAAAGCCAATGTGGCCGGTAAGTTTAAGTGTTGCCAGCGGATTGCTTAACCAGGCCGGGATGTCGCTGCCATCAGGATTTTTTGTCGCAGACGTGTATTTGCTCATATCAAATTCATTTACCAAAGTGCCATTTAATACAATCCATATCATGCGGCCGACACAAGTGATAGTATAGTGATTCCACTCTCCGGCTTTTTTCAAATTTTTGTTGGTAGCAGCCTGGTGCCCAAACACTGCAGCACACTGCCAGGTAGGATCGGCTCTTGACCACTCTGTAGAATAATCATCAGCAATCTGAATTTCCACCGAATTAGGAATCCAGTTTTGCATGTCACTGGCATGTACAATAACGCCGCTGTTTGTACTGTCAGCATTTTTAAATTCGAGATCGAGCATAAAATCATTATAAGTCTTTTCACTCCATAATGATTCATCTTCTGAAGCAGTAAAAACGCCGTCGGTGGCTGTCCACACGTCTTTCTTAAAAATTGCATTACTTAAATCAGATTTAAACATGGTCACCCAGCCGGCGGCTTTGGTATTAGGATGTTTCGAATAATCTTTTTGTGCAAAGGCACTTACTAAAAAGAAGTTTACTAACAGGCAGGCTGAAACAAATTTATTCATATATACTGTTTAAAGATTTAAAGATAAAGTAAATGACTTGAGCTATCTATATTTCAACGTCAGGTGTCCATATAAAACCATCACTAAAATCAAGATAGACCACATCACCTTCGGCATAAATATTTTTATTGATCTTCATTTTAACACTTTGTGCACCGGTAAGCATATGAAGAGTATAATAACTTCCCCAATACGTGATTTTCTGTATAATGCCTTTTAATGCATTGTTTGTGGTAGTTGATATTTTTAATTGCTCCGGCCTGATGAATAATTTTCGTCCCCTGTAACTCATATTATTTATTGTGCTGAAGGTGCTTGTTTCGTCAAACATAATCAGGTTATAATCTCCGAAAAGCCTGGCGCAATAAAGATTTACAGGCTTGGTATAAATGTCCTGTGGCTTGCCTTCCTGTATAAGTTTCCCATCTTCAATCACAATGATCTTCTCTGCCCATGATAAAATATCTAATGGCTCATGTGAAACCATTAGACAGGTTATGTCTAAATTATCTTCTACATCTTTTATCACGGACTTCATAATCATTTTATGACTGTTGTCAAGATTGGAGAATGGCTCATCTAACAATAGTAAAGATGGTGATGTTGTAAGTAACCTCGCCAGTGCTATGCGTTGTCTTTCGCCGCCGGATAATTGGTTGGTTCGGCGTTTTATCAAATGGGAAATACGGCAAATATCATAAATGTTATTTGCTGCATTCTGTGAAAGTTCATTTGCATAATACAACAATTCATATACCCAATAATTGTTGCGCAATTCAAAATACTGGCTTAAATAAGCGATCTTGGGATTACCGGGAATGAGTTGTTCATCCGGCCCAAGAATTCTATTTCCCTGAAAGGTCATTTTTCCTTTATCAGCCTGTAGCATTCCACCGATAAGTTTTAATAAAGTAGATTTTCCAGAACCTGTTTCTCCGGCAATGGCAACCTTTTCACCGTGTTGCTGATCAAAACTTAAATGATCCAGGGCAA
>JBDSRT010000275.1:0-3189 GCA_039929165.1 Ginsengibacter sp. | reverse complement strand
ACGGCGCATTGGATCGATGAAAAAGAACATGAGCTGTTGCAATCGGGAAAGCAATTTAATGAGGCGTTACTCGGCGCTGCTGAAGAATATGCTATTGAATGTGCCATCTTAAAAGTACATGGCAGTGAAGTGTTAGATTTTGTTGTTGATGAAGGCGTGCAGATCCATGGTGGAAACGGTTTCAGTGACGAATACCTTATTAGTAGGGCATACAGGGATAGCCGGATAAATCGAATCTATGAAGGCACAAATGAGATCAATAGGCTTTTGACGGTGGATATGATTTTGAAACGGGCATTGAAGGGAAAGCTTGACTTGATGGGTCCGGCCATGCAGGTACAAAAAGATTTAATGAGCGTTCCCGATTTTACTGATCGCGATGAATTAAGTTTTAGTGAAGAACGCAATTTTGTGGCTAACATGAAAAAGGCAATCTTAATGACTGCCGGGGCAGCTGTTCAAACATTAACGACCAGGCTTCAGGATGAACAGGAAATAATTATGAATATTGCCGACATGCTTATTGAATTATTTGTTGCCGAAAGCGCCTTACTGAGGGTGATCAAAATTGCTGATAGCAAAAATGTTGTAGACTTTTTGGAAGCTGATATGATGCGCTGTTATTTAAACGATGCCGTTGATAAAGTTGCAAAATGTGGTAAAGAAGCCATTAATGGTTTTGCTGCAGGTGATGAACAACGGATGATGTTAATGGGCTTAAAGCGCTTCACTAAAATGAAACCATTTAACAGCAAAGATGCCCGTAGAAAAATAGCGGATCATCTTATTACTTCAGGTGCTTACGCGTTTTAACGACATTCATTTTTAGCAGGCTTTTAATTTCACCGCGGTAAAAGGTTACCTTTGCATCTAAATTTATAGTTATCAATTCAACAGAAATTACAAGCAATACAGAACCACTTAGCGATCTTGCAGAAACGCTGATAGGCTCAGAAATAGTAAGGCTGGGCGCAGAGATTCGTCAAAAAATTGCAGGTGGAGAAGAGATATTCAATTTCACTATAGGCGATTTTGATTCCAGCGTTTTTCCCATTCCGCCTACGTTCCAGCAAGAGATCATTACGGCTTATAATGATCATTTTACAACCTACCCACCTGCGGAAGGTATATTGGCATTGAGACGATCAGTTTCGAAATTTATTTTAGAAAAGGAAGGTTTACATTTTGCAGATGATGAAATTTTAATTGCGGCTGGCGGCCGCCCTTTAATTTATGCGTTGTACAGAGCTATCGTGAACAAAGGAGATAAAGTAATTTATGCGGTACCCAGCTGGAATAATAATCATTATGTTCACTTTACAGAAGGCATTCATGCAGTAATTGAAACATCAGCGGAAAATAATTTTATGCCTGTTGCTGAACAATTAAAGCCGCATATTGAGGATGCCGTGCTGTTGGCGTTATGCTCGCCTTTAAACCCTACCGGTACTATATTTAAAAAAGAAGAACTGGAAGCGATTTGTGATCTTGTTATCGCAGAAAACGAAAGACGTGGTGAAGGAGAAAAAAAGTTGTATGTGATGTACGATCAGATGTATTGGACCTTATTGTATGAAGATTCAGCTCATTTTAATCCGGTTAGCTTAAGGCCAAAGATGAAAGCTTATACCGTTTTTATAGATGGCATAAGTAAAGCTTTTGCTGCTACTGGTGTTAGAGTGGGTTGGGCATTAGGCCCTAAAAAAGTGATTGCTAAGATCAAGGCGATAAATAGTCACATTGGTGCCTGGAGCCCTATGGCGGAGCAACATGCAACTGCTCAATATCTTTTAAAAACTGCAGACGTTGACAATTATCTTTCTCACTTTAAAGATGAAATTTATATAAGACTTAAAAACATCTATGAAGGATTTAAGCAGTTAAAAAGTGAAGGATTTCCAGTTGATTCTATAGCCCCGCAAGGTGCTATTTATTTAACTGTACAGTTTGACCTTGCCGGTAAAACCATCCATTCAGGAAATGTCTTAAAAGATCAATCCGCCGTTACTGATTTTATTTTGAATGAAGCGAAACTTGCAGTTGTTCCGTTTTATGCTTTTGGAGCTTCGGCAAACTCAAGCTGGTACAGGCTAAGCGTAGGTACCTGTAAAAAACAAGAGATACCAAAAATGCTTGGATATTTAAAAAATGCCTTGAAAAAGATAAAAATGTAGTTCTAATTCTTGTTGTTCAAAAAAACAAAAGGCTTGAGCTCTTTACGGCGAAACACATTTTTCAATCTCACACTGTCGTTGAAAATTTTGTGTTTGTTTACGTTAATAATTTCATGAGCAGTAATGATATTATCAACCTTTTCTACTCCGTATAACAATTCGTGTAAACGCTCTACCTGTTGCTCAATGGCCTGAGGCGTCATTGATTCATCTTTAAATAGTAGCAATAAATCCCGGTTGGATCGATGCATTAGCAGCAATGTTTTTAGTTAGTAACCTACCATACCCTTTTTATTTGGACAACCGCAATTATTTTTTTTAGCAGAGCTACATCCGCCGCATGTAAATATAAAAGATATTACAAGCAAGGCTAAAAAATATTTTCGCAGGTTAACCATAATTATATGATTACTAAATTAAACTATTTTCATACATAATTATTGTAAAAATTTTGATAAAGCCCCCATTTGTTAGAAAATTTCAATACAACTCTACAATCCTCATCGCCCCTCTACCGTGGGGCCTTGGGCATGCTACCAGGTGTATTCCTCTAATATCTGAGCTTTTAAAAAGAAATTGCAATGTAGTTATACTTGCTTCAGGTGAGTGTAAAAGCTTATTATCTCTTCATTTCCCGTTATTACAATTTGTTTCAATTTCGGGTTATAAAATTCGCTACAGTAGGGCAAAGTCCTTATTTCCGTTAATGATTTTATTGCAAACACCTAGCTTCTTAAAATCAGTAATTTTTGAACATTACCAGTTAAGGAAGGTAATAAAGCAGTTTAATGTGCTAGCTATTATTTCCGATAACAGGCCAGGACTGTTCAACAGGACGGTACATTCAGTCTACATTACTCATCAACTGAAAGTTAAAGCGGGCTCCGGCCTGGCATCAAAAATTATAAATCGTCTTCATCATTTTTTAATTAAGAAATTTGATGAATGTTGGGCGCCGGATGACCAAAATAATACCTTAGCGGGAGAATTATCATTTTGTGATAATTTAGGAAAT
>JBDSRT010000274.1:0-5870 GCA_039929165.1 Ginsengibacter sp. | reverse complement strand
GATTACTATTAATGTATCTCAACGCAATGCCAAGCCCAAGTTTGTCAGAAAGCTTACGGGAGTAGCCGGCATCTATAGCAAACTCTCTAGGTCTAAAAGCATTTAGATCGTTACCCTGGGCATCAGTGAATTGTATGTTACCAAGGCTAAAATACCTGAGACTTCCTGAAATGGCCTGAAGCTCATCTAATTTATAATAGCCTGCCAGCGAGGCAAGATAAACGTCATTAAGATCAAGTTCTTTAAGCCAAGGCGTATAAGTTACAGCTATAGCTGATTTGCTTTTTGCAAAAGGAATTTTCGCCTGGTTCCAAAAGGAAGAGTTTGCATCTGCCGGTGTTGCAATGCCAACGTCGCCCATACCGCCGGAGCGTGCATCTGGAGAAATTTTTAAAAAAGGTACGGCAGAAGTAACCACGTTGATTGACCTTGTTTGTGCAAACGCGACGGAGGATATACCAATAGCAATAACTATAGCGGCAAGTTTACATATTGCATTTTTCATTAAAAGTAGTCTTGTTTAGGTAAAATTGTCCTGATAGATAAGAAGAGTTGGGTGATGTAAAAATATATTTTTTCTTTATAAAGGCAACTTATTTATAAAATTGAGGTACTAACATAAATAGTTGCTTTGTAAGCTAACCACTGTAAATTTTGATAAGTAAGTTTTTTATTTAATAGTAGCCAAAAGTAGTCTATCAACGGGTTAGCAAACAAATTATTGCTTTTAGCCCAGTTACTTAAACCCGCTAACTGTGAAGAGATTGATAAAAAGTTAAAGGCAGGTTTAAAATCCGTAGAGCGGAATACCAGGATTGTGATAATGTAATATATTCGCAATGCGAAGTAAGCTCTGCAATATATAAAAAAACACTTCGTTATTATACCTGCTAAACGAAAGAATATGTCAAAGCTCTTATCAGCAAAATCCTTATTTATAATAATAGCCTTTTCTCCGGCTGTAATGTCATGTAAAAACGGAAGTATCTTTTCTAAAAAGAAAGATTCGTCTTCGGCTACAGGCTGGAATTATGATGATAAGAATTATGGCAATTTTCATGTATTAAAGAATAAAGAGCAAAAAGCAGGCCCCGGGCTTGTATTTGTTCAGGGTGGAACATTTACCATGGGTGCCAGGGAGGAAGATGTTATGGGCGATTGGAATAACGTGCCGAGAAGAGTAAGTGTTAACTCATTTTATATTGATGAAACAGAAGTAGCCAACGTTCATTACCGTGAATATTTATATTGGCTCGCTAATACTTTTGATAACGATACGGCTGTTATGAACAAAGCTTTGCCAGACACTTTGGTATGGCGTAGTGAGTTAGCTTATAATGAGCCCTACGTCGAATATTATTTCAGATATCCTGCATATAACTACTATCCAGTTGTTGGAGTCACCTGGCAACAGGCCCATGATTTTTGTATTTGGCGTACTGATAGGGTTAATGAAAAGATATTGATCGATAAAGGTTATTTAAATAAGAAGTCGCCTTTAACAGCTATGAAAGGTGGCGAAGGTGATCAAACCTTTAACACTGATACTTATATTATGAATCCTGAACTGATTAATAATAAAACAGCCCCAAAAAAAGGTGCGTTGAAAGATATCAGCGGCAGGCCAAGAAAAGTGATTTCTTTTGAAGATGGTATCATGTTACCAGGCTATCGTTTACCAACAGAAGCTGAATGGGAATATGCTGCTTATGGTAACATTCTTCAAAATCCTAACCCAAGAAAAAAGGAAAAGAAAACAGGGGAAGAAGTTATCTCCAATCAACAGGTCTATTCATGGAGCAATAACATAAATGGTTTGAGAGATAATCGCCGCGGTAGCTGGCAAGGTAGATTTTTAGCCAACTTTAAAAGAGGCAATGGTGACAATATGGGTGTTGCAGGTGGTTTAAATGACCGTGCTTCTATACCAGGCCCAATTAAAGCGTTTTACCCGAATGGTTATGGCGTTTACAATATGAGTGGTAACGTGAGTGAGTGGGTTGGGGATGTGTACCGACCAATGACGCAGATGGATGCTGATGATTTCAATCCATATCGTGGTAATAAATTTGAAAAATTTTATAAAAACGACCAGGGAGAATTTGAAAGAGATACTTTAGGTAGACTAAAGAAAGTTGACGTTACAGACTCTGAAAGTGTTAACCGCCGAAACTATCAAAGAGGTAATGTTATTAACTTCCTGGATGGAGACTCTTCCTCAGGTGTATCCTACGGTTATGGTATAACTTCCTTAATCAGTGAT
Source organism: Ginsengibacter sp. (assembly GCA_039929165.1). Lineage (GTDB taxonomy): Bacteria > Bacteroidota > Bacteroidia > Chitinophagales > Chitinophagaceae > Ginsengibacter. Next base: position 3,607 of record JBDSRT010000274.1, on the reverse strand, counting down.
AAGTCAAGAGTTGTAAAAGGAGGTAGCTGGAATGACAGAGCCTATTGGTTAGCACCAGGTACACGCCGTTATCTTGAAGAAGACCAGGCAAGCAGCACGATTGGTTTCCGTTGTGCAATGACAAGATTAGGTAGCCCGGAAGGTAATGGTCTCAAAGAAGGGCATAGCTTTGGAAAACGCAAACAAAATACCCGTAAGAAGTAAAATAATTTTATATGCAAGTAAGCAACGCTCCATAATGGGGCGTTTTTTATTTAGTTTTTACAATTTAATTTACCAGCCTTTAAATTTGATTGATGACTATAGCAGAATTGTATACTATTTTTTGTGAGTATCCAACAGTGAAAACGGATACAAGGCAAATTGAAAAAGATGATATTTTTTTTGCTTTAAAAGGCCCAAATTTTAATGGAAATGCATTTATAGATCAGGCACTGGAAGAAGGCGCCGCTTATGTTGTTACGGATGAAGCAGAAGAAAACCTGGACAACCATATTATAAAATTTGACGATGTGCTGATAGCTTTGCAACAATTAGCAAGGCATCACAGGTCTCAATTCAATATTCCGGTTTTAGCGATTACAGGCAGTAATGGAAAAACTACTACCAAGGAACTTATTCATGCGGTTCTCTCAAGCACTTATAATACTTATACCACCAAAGGCAATTTTAATAATCATATTGGTATCCCGTTAACGCTGTTGAGTATTAAAAAGGATGCTGAAATAGCTGTTGTAGAAATGGGCGCAAACAATCCCGGTGAGATTGCGAGTTATTGTAAATATGTAAATCCAACTCACGGTTTGATAACTAATTTTGGTAAGGCGCATCTTGAAGGTTTTGGAAGCCTGGAAGGCGTAAGAAATGCGAAAAGCGAGTTGTTCAACTATTTGCTTATTCATGATGGTACAGCGTTTATAAATACTGATGATCCGTACTTAATACAAAAAGCAGCGGGCATAAAAAGCATCATCACTTATGGTTCTCAACATGCAGATATCACAGGTAAAGCGGCAGGGAGTACATCAGAACTACAGATTGATGCGAGTGGCAGGGTGGACTTGAAAAATATTCGCCTTCAGCTTGTGGGCGATTATAACTTACCTAATGTATTGGCTGCTGTTGCCGTTGGGAATTATTTTAAAATCACTCCTGAAAATATTAAAACTGCTCTGCAAAACTACCAGCCTTCAAACAGCCGCTCACAATTATTAAAGCAAGGCAGTAATACTATAATTCTAGATGCTTATAATGCAAATCCTTCCAGCATGCAGGCTGCCATCACCAACTTTGCTAAAATGCCGGGAGATCAAAAAATATTAATGCTTGGTGGTATGATGGAGTTGGGTATTGATAGTGCGCTGGAACATCGCCAGTTAGTTGACCTTATAAATTCTCATCAATGGCAAAAAGTACTATTGGTAGGCAAGCAATTTAAAGGACTGGCTGATCAACATCTTTATTTTGACAAAGTTGAGGAAGCCAGAACTTGGTTAGCAGCCAACCCTGTTTTAAATGCAACCATTCTCATCAAAGGATCAAGAAGTATGCAAATGGAAAAGATGATAGACAAGCTTTAAGTAAATAAAGCCTCAATACTTTTATTTAAAGTGCAATTGAGTAACTGGTCTTATCCAAATATTCCTGAAGCTTATAGGTTCACTTGGGTCTCCATGCGCCTGCAAACGAATAGGAGAAGCGCCATGTGATTTATATTCTGGTTGCCCAATGTAGGGTGTATGTCCCTTTAATTCATAATTGTTTTGTACTAAAACGCCATTTAGAAACGCGGTAACTTTTGCCGGTGATTTCAGAGTACCATCTTCATTAAATCGAGGTGCTACCCAGGCTACATCGTACACCTGCCATTCTCCGGGAGGTCTGTTAACATTGGCTAACGGGATAGATTGTTTATATATGCTGCCTGCCTGGCCGTTCACATATGTGGTATTTTCATAAGAGTCAAGTATCTGCAACTCATAACCACCCTGATCATCGGGCGCTGCTAAAAATAGCCCACTGTTTCCCCGAGCCTGGCCTTTACCTGTAATATTTTTTGGAACCCGCCATTCGAGATGCAATTGAAAATCAGTAAACCTTTCTTTGGTTTGAATGTCTCCGGCCTTTTTATCAATAGTAATGATATTATTATCAACTTTCCAGCTGGCGGGCTTCGTAGTATCTTTTGATGATACCCATTTGTTTAAGTTCTTGCCATCAAATAAAACTTCAGCGTCCGAAGGTTTTTCAAATCTGCCTTCAGCAGCTTTAACTATTGGTGGAACCGGTTCGTAAAATTCTGTTTCTTCAGGTTTTGCGGTTTGAGCAATAAGATTAGAAATAATAATACAGGAGAGTAATGTGAATAACAAACGCTTTGCAATCATAAAAGTAGTGTTTATAAAAAGATGCTCAATTTAACGTCAATAGTTGTATTTAAACAAATAGAATTATAAAATCTTGAAAATTTAAAACGGATGAGCAAACATCTTAAAACGATGTAACCCCAATGAAATAGATTGTACAATTATCAATTTACTCTTTAGGTGCTGGTAATGTCATCTCTTTAACAGTAAGCCTGTCCTTAATAAATGTGACGGTGTCTTTACCATGCGGTGTTGGGTTACCATTTACATCCAGGTTTACAAACACTAATTTTTCAACATTAAGAATAGGTTCTCTGGTCAACATATTTCTTACTTCGCACCGCATGGTTAAAGATGTTTTACCAAAGTGAACGGCTACAATACCTATCTCAATAATATCTCCCTGCTTGGGCGCTTTTATAAAATTAATTTCAGAAATAAACTTAGTTACCACGTACGGATTGTCCAGTTGAACAATGGCATAGATCACCGCTTCTTCATCAATCCATTGCAAAAGCCGGCCGCCAAATAAACTTTGATTGGGGTTGAGGTCTTCTGGCTTTACCCATTTGCGGGTATGGAAATTCATCTTAAAATCACTATGTTCCATTTTACATACTTATTTAATCGTCAGTTGCCTCAAAGCTAATTCATCTGTTATGAAGTTTTATTTGCTTAGCTGATAAGCAAAAAGTTATTAGCATACTGCTTAGCATTTAAGGTATAAATGTTGTGCTGGTTTAATCCTTAATCTCAATCATATGCTGCATCCTCTTGCTATTATCACCTCAATGTTTTTTATTGTCAGCGCCTGTAACAAACAAGACCAACCCGCTGTTGGCTTATCTAACGCAAAAATTGAAACAACTGTTCTTACAGAGAACCTAAATGGTCCGTGGGAAATACTTTGGGGTAATGACGCTCATATTTGGTTTACAGAGAAAGGTGGTAACATCAGCCGTGTTGATACGGCCACTGGTAAAGCAACCCTTGTGTTTACAATCCCGGATGTGGTGTCACGAGGCGAAGGTGGCTTACTTGGTATGGCACTTCATCCTGACTTTTCCACTACGCCACAATTGTTTGTAGTGTATGATTATAATAATGGCTCTGACTATAAAGAGAAAGTAGTCCGATACAATTATGCGAATGGTACTTTGTCATCCCCCTTGGTTATTCTTGATAACATAAATGCAGCCGGTAACCATAACTGCAATTGGAGATGGGAGGCAAGGGCGGAT
>JBDSRT010000273.1:0-3167 GCA_039929165.1 Ginsengibacter sp. | reverse complement strand
TTTACAATCATTGAGAAGAAATGAGCAGAACTATAAGATTATATAACAACGACAGACCGCATTGGAGCCTGCTAAAACAGATGGCTCCGGCAACCTTTGAAGAATATGTGAATAAGCTATCAAAAGTAAACGGCCTAAAGTTGTGACTTGTAAACCCGGGTGAAGGGTTATCCACAAAATGACAGGTGGATTGTAAAAAGAAAAAAATAACAAAAAAGAAAAGCTAATTAATAGTAGTAATATTAATTTATAAAAGTCAACATCATTCAGGCAACTACAATAAGTAAATTAAAAATAATAAACAACAAATGCAATCGCCCTGGTTGCCGCCATTTGGCTAATGCTGCAAGTATGTAGTTGTTCCCCGGCTATCAAAGCGTTGTAACGTAAGTGTAAGAAAGCATAGCCTTGCAACTTAGCCAATAGTATTGTAGTTTGTAGCCTAATCTAATCTGAACACCTGCTTTATGAAATCTATGCTTTTTGCCGCCTCGGTGTTATTATTGTTATGTGTAATTAGTTGTCAAAAAGAACCTTCAATTGACACGCCTGTGGTCATTGATTCTACGCCGGTTGTAGATACTATGGTTCTATTACGGATCTTTTCAATAAACCCGGACAGTGCCAGGGCAGGTGATACAATTGTTGTAACGGGCACAGGGTTTAATTCAATTGGGACGTCGGGAACAATCACAATTAACGGCGCTTCGCTCTCAGTTATAAACCTTACTGATACAACACTCACTCTAAAACTGCCGGCAGAATTTACGTCCGGCCCAATCAGTATCATGTCAGGCGATACCAGTATTATCTCTTCAGGTTCAGTTACTGTACTGACACAGGATCCTGTTACAGATTCCGCGTCTGCCTGGGTGCAAAAAGCCGATATACAGTTTGAAGGCGTTTTTTTCGGCGGCACTTTATTTTCGAAAGGTTTTGCTATTGATGGCAAGGGATATTTTCTCACATCGATTCTCCGGCAATTTGACCCGATATTAAATAAGTGGGTGACAAAACCAGCACCTCCAATAGCATTAAACATAGGATTTGCTTTTGTGCTAAATGGTAAATTATTTGCAGGTTGTTCAGCAGATGCCAATGGATTTATAGACCTGGCAAAACAGGTTTGGCAATATGATCCGGCAACAGAAACCTGGACAAGAAAGGCAGATTTTCCCGGCACAGATCGTACGCAGCCATATTCATTTAGCACTACAACCTACGGGTATATTGGTGGTGGTTACCAAAATTTGCAGGATCCGAATTCTCACGAATTTTGGCGTTATAATGCAGAGAATGATTCCTGGAAACAGATGCGGGATTACCCGGGAACAGGTTTACCTTCTTTCGAACAATTCACAGCTTTTACTTTAAATAACGCGGGCTATGTTTTTGAAGCAGGAATGGGCAACACCATGTTTCCTACAGGATTTGTACATAATGCTACACCCTTATGGATGTACAATGAAACCAATGATACCTGGGTGCAAAAAGCAAGTTTTGACAAGGTGCCTGGGTTTGTTTCTCCCACAATTTTTTCAATTGGCACGAGTGCCTATATAATTTACGGGTTACCTGACCCGCCTGTGGCAGAAGGCGTTTCCAACAATTTTTGGGAATATAATTCGACTACTAATAGCTGGCTTAAAAGAACAGATGTCCCCTTCGGTCAAAGGTTTTTTGGCAGAAGCTTTACCATTGGTAATAAAGGCTATGTTGGTCTTGGAGTAGTAAAGAATTTTAGTGACTTACACGCAGATTTTTGGGAATATACGCCTGAGTAAAGATGGTGAAAGTAGGTAAGCATTTGATAATTTAGATTTGATGACGATCAAATTTTTTACGTGACTTTCGATCATTTCCGTTTTTAATTTTAACCCCTTGGTCTGTGTACACCGGCCATTTGAACACATAATTACATCAAGAGGCAGAACGTCTCAATTACATACACAAAACTCCAATACGTTTCTCTCCATGTAAATTAGTTTCGCTAATGATTCGAATCGAAACCCGGCATCTTTCCAAGTGCTTTTTGAGGTTGATTAAATATGAATGTTTTGGTTTCGTCATAATCCTGTTGGTGGTGAGTTGAATTTTTTAATCTCCTATCTTTAATGGGAATTCATTCGTTTTTTAAATTCACTTAAAAAGAATAGTCATGACAGGTTTTTACAAACAATTATTTCACTCCCTTTTCACGGTTTTCCTTTTCACTGGAGTATGCAACGCTCAGAACCATAAATGGGAAACTTTATTTGATGGGCAATCGACGGGAAAGTTAAGGGGATATAACATGCAGTCTTTTCCGGACAGTGCCTGGAAGGTGGAGGATAGTGCATTAGTTACACAAACAGGGGTGCCCAATATTGATCTTGTGACCAAAGAATCTTATAAAAACTTTGAGCTTGAATTTGAATGGAAAGTATCCGAAGGCGGAAACAGTGGAATATTTTTTCACATGAAAGAAACATTGACACATGAATCGGGTAATGGCAACAGCCCTAACTGGCTTGATAATTTTGAAATGCAGCTACTGGATGATATAGGCTTTAACGATACAGCAGCCATACGTTCCGCAGGTTCACTGTATGACCTTATTACGCCAAAACATAAGGTCTTGAAACCCGTAGGAGACTATAATACGGCCAGGCTGATAGTAGATGGAAACCATGTTGAACATTGGATAAATGGTGGTAAAGTAGTGGAATACGAAACGGGTTCAGCAGAAATGACTGGCCTGCTTGCAAAAAGTAAATTCAGTAAGAATCCAATTTATGGTAAATCAACTGATGGCCTTATCATGTTTCAACATCACGGACAGCAAGTTTGGTTTAAAAATATTCGCGTAAGAAGGTTGTAAATCTTTTGCCTGTTAAGATCTTCTATTATATTCTTCATCACATGGTGGGCATTCCCTCTTTGAGTCCTCATTTGTAACGGAGATAGTACCTGCTCCACTACTGGTTTTTCAGCCACCGTGGGTGTCCGTTTAATTAGTAAGTAGGTTACACTTCACACTCGTGGGAGCCGCCGTCTGGTCTCTGACCAACGGCTAAAAAGCAAAAGGTAAAGGGTTTAATTTATATTCTAAACGAAAACAGGATATGGGTTTTATTCAACATGATTTTTTACAGCCACTATATATGAGTGGCAAGCAGTTTTAGCAA
>JBDSRT010000272.1:0-3055 GCA_039929165.1 Ginsengibacter sp. | reverse complement strand
CAACAAGGAAACTTATCATATTGAAGTAAGCGCCGAAGAGGTGACTTATAAGCCGGGCGATTCAATAGGTATTATTCCGCCAAACCCAATTGAGATAGTAGAAAGGATATTGGCAATTTGTTCCATTGAACATAACACCAATATCGAATACAAAGGGGAACTCGTTCCGGTTCTTGAACTAATATCAAAGAAATTAAATATCATACAATTACCGGAGAGGGTGATTAAAAATTATGCCGGTATTGTAAAGCAGGATATACCTGCAACTAAAATGGATCTACTTGATTTATTACGCATTTACCCTGTGGCTGACGAAGAGCAATTCCTCGATGTCGTGAAAATATTAGAGCCAACAACGCCAAGGCTGTACTCTATTTCTTCTTCACCCGAAGCGCATAGCGGAGAGGTACATATCACTGTTGTAAAAAACACTTTCATTGTAAATAATGAATTAAAAAAAGGTTTGGCGTCAGACTTTCTTGCAGACCTCAATGTTGATGACCAGGTACAATTCTATATTAACCCTAACAACCAATTCAGGTTGCCTGAAGAAGATAAAGGCGTGATCATGATCGGGCCGGGTACTGGCATTGCGCCTTTCAGAGCTTTTATTGCTGAAAGAGATGCATTAGGTGCTTCTGGTAAAAACTGGTTATTTTTTGGAGAGCAACATTTTAATTCAGACTTTTTATATCAAACAGAAATACAAAGCTGGCTCGAAACGGGTGTGCTTACCAAAGTGAACACAGCCTTCTCCCGGGATCAGCCACAAAAGATTTATGTACAGAACAGGATGTGGCAACATGGCCCGGAATTTTTTGAATGGTTGCAGGCAGGTAGTTCAGTATATGTCTGCGGCAGCAAATACCCGATGAGTACTGATGTGGAAGCTACTATACTTAAGATAGTAGAAAATTTTGGTGAAAGAACAAAGGAAGAAGCGCAGGAATATCTTGAAGCCATGAAAGAGGAAGGCCGTTATGTGCTTGATGTATATTGACAACTTATAACTTTTATAAACAGCATAAACCAACTGATGTCTGCAAATAATTTATCACCTATCGAAAAAATAAAAGTTGACAGCGATGGTCTAAGAGGCACTATCAAACAAAGCTTACAGGATGAAGTAACGGGTGCCATACGTGAAGATGACCAGGCACTCATTAAGTTTCACGGCATGTACCAGCAGGATGATCGCGACCGCCGGGAAGAACGTGCAGAAAAAAAACTCGACCGCCTGTATTCTTTTATGATACGACTTCGCCTTCCGGGCGGCCTGATAAAAGCTGATCAATGGATGGCCATGCATCACATCGCAGGAGAACATTCAACTGGTGTTATTAAGATCACCACAAGACAAACAGTACAACTACACGGCATTTATAAATCAAAAATAAAACCTACTATACAAGCCTTTAATAAGGCCCATTTAGATTCAATAGCTACCTGTGGCGACATTAACCGTAATGTAATGTGCAGTGCACATCCTTTGCAGTCTCCTATTCATGAAGAAGTTTTTGCTTATGCTGATAAGATCAGCACTATGCTCATGCCAAAAACAAAAGCTTATTACGATATATGGCTTGATGAAGAGATGATCCATGAGAAAGCAGATGAAATTGATCCGTTGTACCAGCAAAGTTATATGCCAAGGAAGTTTAAGATTGCCATTGCAATTCCGCCAAACAACGACGTTGATGTGTTCGCAAATGATATGGGTCTTATTGCAATTATTAAGGATAATAAATTACACGGCTTCAACATTGCCATCGGCGGGGGCCTTTCAACAACACATGGTAATCCAGAAACCTATGCCAGGCTTGGTACTGTTATCGGTTATGTTGATAGCGAGGAAAAAGCACTAAAGACGATCTATGAAATCCTTACGGTGCAAAGAGATTATGGTAACCGCAGCGACCGGAAACTGGCAAGACTTAAATACACAGTTGACAGGTTGGGCGTAGATAATTACAAGGCTAAAGTTGAAGAAAGAACAGGCTTTAAACTTGAGCCGGAACAGCCTTACAGCTTCACTGCACGTACAGACTATTATGGCTGGGAAAAGGATCATAGAGGTCTGAACTATTACACCGTATTTGTTGAGAACGGTCGTATACTCGATGAAGACAATCTTAAAATAAAAACGGCTTTATATGAAGCTGCTGAAACCGGCAAAGCGGCCTTTCGTTTCACCGGTAATCAGAACGTAATGATCAGCGACATCGCAGATGAGGATAAAGATGTGATCAACCGAATATTGGAAAAGTATGGCATAACAAATCATACGTCAAATGCATCTGCTATCCGCAAAAATTCTTTGGCTTGCGTGGCTTTGCCAACCTGCCCTTTGGCGTTGGCCGAAGCACAGCGCTACATGCCAACCTTATTGGATAAAATAGAAATTATACTGAATACGCACCAGTTAAGTGCTGAGGATATTATTATAAGAATGACCGGCTGCCCCAATGGTTGTGCAAGATCTCATGTTTGCGAAATTGGTTTTGTAGGTACAGGTCCCGGCAGGTATAATCTTCATTTAGGCGGTGATCATGCCGGTTACAGGCTTAATAAAGTTTATAAAGAAAATCTTGATGAAGCAGCCATATTAAGTGAATTGGATAAATGGTTTGCCGCATTCAAAAATGAAAGACTCAAAAATGAATCTTTCGGGGATTATTCGTTCCGCAAAAGCCTGGCAGGTTAAAACTGTATAATTGAACTTAAAAATTTATACAATTTTTTGCCCGTTAATTTTTCCTGCACTTATGCAGGCACAGCAAAAAACCATTCATAAGAATATGCTTTGGGAAGGATATTATAATACGTTGCATTTTAATAAAAAATGGTCTTTGGCAAGCGATGCCCAAATGCGAACAAGCGACTGGATAAAAAAATGGTCACAGTTAGTGGTACGTTCAGGGTTAAGTCATGCATTCAATGATCATTTTACCTTCACAGGCGGTTTTACATTTTTTAAAAATGCACAATATGAAGGCACGCATTTATTATTTAAAAATGAATGGCGGCCATACCAGGAATTAGCGTACCAGCTAAA
>JBDSRT010000271.1:0-2853 GCA_039929165.1 Ginsengibacter sp. | reverse complement strand
CAGCTCCCCCAAAAAATTAATATGGCCTTTCATAAGGCCGGGATGTTGTTTTATATCAGGATGGCTTTTTTCAACTTTTTCAATTTCTCTACCAATCTGCGCAAAGATCGCCGCTATGGAATGTTGTTCTCCACTACGGATACGATGCAAATACGGATAACCTGGTTCAGTATTTAGTTTAACCGCAGCAATGCCTGCGCCATCCTGACCACGGTTGTGTTGCTTTTCCATGAGTAGATACAGCTTGTTAAGTCCGTACATCACAGAGCCATATTCTTGAAGAAAATAGGAAAAAGGCTTACGTAAACGAATGAAGGCGAGGCCACATTCGTGTTTAATTTCGTCGCTCATTTATAGGAATGAGGCGCAAAGTTAAGGCTTATAAAAACAGGAGCAAACAGCAATAAGTTATAAAGATGTAGAACCTTTAATAAATATTACTTCTGAGCTGTTGGCGTAACAGTCCATTTGTCCATTTCAGGACAGCTTTTATAATCGTCATCTATATTGATGTAAAAGGTATTTATCTTTTGCATAAACCATTTTTCAAGCGTATCATTTTTCTTTTCTTCAAGTGTACGCTGAGCAATACGGTTATAATCATCGGTTAAATTTTCACGATGAGGCTGGCTTTTCGTAATCAATTGAACGATACGAACACCTTTCTTACCACGCTCGTCAGTGAATTCAGTTGGCTGGGAATACTCGTTAACCTGCAGATCTTTCAACATCAACACCATATCCTTATCTAACTGATCTATAGATAAAAAAGTACTACCATCTCTTGAAGGAATTCTACCACCGGTAAACTTACTCGTTTCATCATCACTGAACTTAGACACCGCTTCACCAAACTTTATAGTACCAACAATTAGCTTTGAGCGTATGGAATCAAGTTTAGATCTGGCCATAGCTATTTCAACAGTAGTTACCTGTGGAATTTTTAAAATATGCCTGATAGAAGCATCGTCTCCCGCCCGGCTAATCATTTGAATAATATGATATCCAAACCTTGTTTTAAAAACATTTGAAACCTGCCCATCTTTTAAACTAAAAGCTTTCGCTAAAAAGATAGGATCCCATTGCTTTTCACTCCGATTGATATCATATTTTCCTCCAGTCTCTTTACTTCCCGGATCATCAGTATATAAGGAGGCAAGCGTGCCAAAATCTTTTCCGCCGGTTTCAACTTGTTGCTTGTATTCTTTCAATTGATCTATGGCGTAATTTTCTAATTCACGGCTAGCCTTTGGATAGATAACAATCTGGCCAACTTCGATCTCAGATTCGTAAAAAGCGAGACTGTCCGGCGGTATAGCATCAAAATATTTTTTTACTTCAGTAGGTGTTATCTTAACATCATCAACAATTTTATTGCGCATACCTTGCGCTAATTTCTGCTCACGAAAAGTTTGCTTAAAATCTTCTTTAAGTTGATAAAGCGTTTTGCCGGCTATTTGTTCCACGACTTCTTTAGAGCCATACTGGTTTACAAAGCTTCTTATCCTGTTATCTATCTCCGCATCTACTTCTTCATCTGAAACCGGAATAGAATCCCTTTCTGCCTGAACTACTAATGCCTTTATACCTAAAGCCTGCTCCATTAATAAACATTTAGCATTGCCTGGTACTTCAATGCCCTGTCGCTGCATATCAATAATGCTGTTATCAATATCACTTCTTAAGATAATCTTGTCGCCAACAGCCGCCACGATTTTATCAGCCAGTACTTTTTTGGTTTGACTTTGAGCCACAAAAACCATTGCTAAAGCTGATAAAATAAAAATGAATTTGCTCATGATAGGTATAAAAATCAAATGTACACAGCGGCTGCTATGTACATTTAATTAATTTAAATATTGTTGTGAGAGTTATGTTAATTAAAGCTTACCGTGTTTACAGTGTACGTTTTACTTCTACTTCTTCAAAAGCCTCTACAATATCTGCAGATCTTAAATCATTGTAGTTTTTAAAAGTTAATCCGCATTCCATATTATTCGCAACTTCTTTAACGTCATCTTTAAAACGTTTCAAACTTCCTAATTCACCAGTATGAACGATAATGCCTTCACGAACTAAACGAACCCTGTTGTTACGGGCAACTTTTCCTTCAAGCACCATACAACCTGCGACAGTTGCCTTATCAAATTTGTAAGTTTCTTTTATTTCAATAACGCCAAGCACTTTTTCCTGAATTTTTGGTTCAAGCATACCTTCCATGGCACTCTTAACTTCATCAATTGCATCATAAATAATGGAATAAGTCTTTATTTCCACGCCTTCATTTTCTGCAAGTTTTGAGGCTTGTAAAGCCGGACGTACATTAAATCCAATTATCACCGCATCGGAAGCCGTTGCCAGGAGAACGTCACTTTCCGTAATCTGTCCAACGCCTTTATGCACCACACTTATTACAATTTCTTCGGTACTTAATTTTTGCAAGGAATCGCTTAGCGCTTCTACAGAACCATCCACGTCACCACGGATAAGTAGATTTAATTGTTTAAAGTTTCCAAGTGCTAGTCTTCTACCAATTTCATCAAGTGTAATATGTTTCTTTGCTCTTATACCTTGCTCACGCAAAATTTGCGAACGACGGTTTGCGGTTTCCTTAGCTTCCCACTCATCATCATATACTTTAAAAGTTTCGCCAGCCGGCGGTGCACCATTTAAGCCTAGGATTAACACGGGTGTTGCCGGTGGCGCTACTTCAGTACGTTGATTACGTTCATTGAACATGGCTTTTACGCGGCCATAGTATTGACCGGAAACTAATAAGTCGCCCTGCTTTAATGTTCCGTTTTGAACAAGAATGGTTGCAACATAACCTCTTCCTTTATCAAGAGAAGCTTC
>JBDSRT010000270.1:0-3055 GCA_039929165.1 Ginsengibacter sp. | reverse complement strand
TCCAATCACTTTGCGGATACCTATTTCTTTGGCACGTCTCACAGATCTTGCTACTGTTAGATTTACAAAATTGATACAGGCAATCAACAGGATGAATAAAGCAATGCCTGAAAGAATATAAGAATAGGTTGGATTGCTGGCATTGGTTAAACCATTTTGTGCCGGCAGTTCTGTACTCAAATGCATGTCAGTATATGGTTGCAACTGGTACAACTCCTTGTTTTCCATCGGGCCAAATCTTTCAGCGACTATCTTCATCGCTTCTTTAGTATCAATGGTATAAAAATTTTGCATGCCCGCTTCTACCGAAGCAACTTTTGCCTGCGGGGACAGCACCACAAAGGTGTTCAGGAATTGGTTGAACCAGCTTTCAGCATCCTGCAGATCATGATCAGAGACTATAAGCGGCAGCAGCATATCAAATTGAAGGGATGAATTTTGCGGTGTTTTTTTTGCAACGGCTGTAACCGTGTACGGAACAAAAGAATTCTCATCTTTTACCATCATCAATGTTTTGCCCACGGCATCCGTTGTACCAAATTGTTTTTTGGCTTCTGTTTCTGATAATACAACAGCATGAACATCTTTCAGACATGATTTTGCATCGCCGTGAATTAAAGGAAAGGAAAAAACAGAAAAGAAATTAGAATCAACATATAGGAGTTCATGCGATGTTACTTCTGCACCGTTCTTAATATCATGATAATCGCTCTGCACTCTTACAAATGATTGAATGCCCGGCACATTGGCTGTAAACCGTGGCCCCTGGAAAAAGCCGGTGTTACCATCTTTACCCGTCTTGTTCCCTTTTAGATCGGTGTTTTGTTTTACTACCCTGTAGATGTTGCTTGCGTTATTATGAAAACGGTCATAGCTTACTTCATCTTTTACATAAAGTATGATGAGCATTGAACAGGCCAGACCAATGCTGAGCCCTGCAATATTTATAAAAGCATATACTTTATTTCTTAACAGGTTTCTTAAGGCAATGATGAAATAATTTTTTATCATGAGTGAGAAATTAAAAATGAAAAATTTATAAATAAGTTTATTCCGTCCTTAAACTCTTTACAGGGTTTGCTATTGCCGCTTTAATGGCCTGGAAGCTTACGGTGATAATTGTTATAAAAACAGCCAATCCTGAAGCCATTACAAATACCAGCCAGCTTATATCGATCTTATAATCATAATTGCTTAACCAATTACCGAGATAATAATAGGCTATCGGCGCAGCTATTATGCAGGACAAAAGCACCAGCAACACAAATTCTGTTGACAGCAACTTCCAAAGATTTGCAACACTTGCACCCAGCACTTTTCTAATGCCTATTTCTTTTTTTCGTTGCTCAGCCACAAAACTGGCCATACCAAATAAGCCAAGACAGGAAATAAAAACGGCGAGTATGGCGAAATAAGATGACAGCTTGCCGATACGCTCTTCTGTATTGAACTTAGAGCCGAAATCTTCATTCACAAATTTGTAATCGAAAGGTACTTCCGGCGTATACGTTCTTAACACCCGCTGAATGGTTTTTAAGGAAGCTGCAACACTTTGATGCGTGTTCAATCTCATAATGACATTACCCATATTATCCACGTTACCTGTATGATATAAGGTGGGGCGCACCGGATAAAAAGGAGATTCCTGCATAATGTCTTTCACCACGGCGATAATAGTAAACGGCTGGTCTTCCCATATTAAAATTTTACCCACCGGGTCTTTAAACCCAAGAAACTTTGCCGCTGATTCATTAATGATGAAAGCAACAGAGTCTGTTGCGAATTCTCTTGAAAAATCGCGGCCTTCTTTAATGTTCCAGTTTACCGTTTTTCCAAAGTCATAGGATACATTATTGTTGGGAAAATCAATTGCAAGGCTCGGATCTTTTCCTTCCCAGTTAAAGCCGCCATTAGTATTCCATACGCCTGTAAGCGGACTATTTGAAGCAGCCATTTCTTCAATGGCACCTGCATCTTTTAGTTCTCTTCTAACTGCTTCGTAATGCTCCTTTACTTCCTTTTCAAGATTCAGATTTATTAAACCGTTACGAGTATAACCTATAGGTCTGTCTTTAGCATATTGTATCTGCTGGTATACAATGATGGTTCCTATGATAAGCATCACCGAAACTGTAAATTGCATCACTACTAAGATACGTCTTGGAATAGCTGCGCCTTTTCCTACTTTGAACGTTCCTTTCAATACTTTTAGCGGCTGAAACGATGAGAGATATAAAGCCGGATAGCTGCCCGCAAGCAAGCCAGTAATAAACATGAAAGTGAGGCTGATTAACCAGAATATTATATTGCCCCAGGGCATTTGAATCTTCTTACCGGCAACTTCATTGAACATAGGTAACAATAAAGCCACGACTATCAGCGCCAGTACAAATGAAATGATAACTACCACATATGATTCAGCAAAAAACTGTCGTATGATCTGCCATCTTGCAGAGCCAATCGCTTTGCGGATGCCCACTTCTCTTGCTCTTTTTTCACTTCTTGCCGTACTTAAATTCATAAAGTTTATACAGGCAAGTATCAGTACAAAAATGCCGATGATACTAAACAGCCATACATAACGGATATTGCCGCCAGTGTTTACACCATCTTTAAATTCATTGTACAAATTCCAGTTGCTCATGGGTTGTAAAAACACTTTCCATTTATAACGCTTTTCATCAGGACCAACATTATCCAGCTTTACATTTTTAATTTTCGCAGATACTTTTTGCATATCTGTATTATCTGCTGTCTGCACAAATGTTTGAGAGAAGTTGCTGCCCCAGGGTTCCTTCATTTCTTTAGCCCAGGGATTTTGGATCAACCATAAACTCCAGGGCATTATTATTTTTACGTCACGGAAGGTAGTGTTGTCAGGCAGGTCTTCATAAACGCCGGTGACTTTTACGTCAAGTGTTCTATCAAGTTTTATCGCTTTATTGATAGGATCATCTTTGCCAAATATGGCTTCGGCCGCTGATGCAGATAGCATGATAGAGTATGGGTCATCTAAACCTCTTCTTGTGCCCTTTAGCATTTTTAGTGAAAGCAT
>JBDSRT010000269.1:0-5108 GCA_039929165.1 Ginsengibacter sp. | reverse complement strand
TTGAGTTGGTGTGAAAAATATGTGGTCCATATTTATGAATCAGTATGCCGTCATTATTATAGAAATCGTATGCATTACCACCAATATGATTTCGTTTGTCGACAATAAGCACTTTTTTTCCAGCTTTAGATGCTAATCTTTCTGCCAGAACCGAGCCTGCAAAACCTGCTCCTACGATGAGGTAATCATACATAAACTTGATGTTTTAAATTGTTTAAAGTTTTTATTTTCTGGGCTTTTTCTTCTTCGATAAGGCCATTCATCTTGTTCCAGGTAATATCCCAGGAGTTATTCTGGAGGAAATTGTCAACCTTAATCAGCCAATCTGTTTTGTTTGAATCCGCCAGTATATTTTCTCCTGCAGCAATGAAATTTGCAGCATTATCCGCAATATGCACGAAGCCTTCGTTACCATAAGGGCTTACCACATCTGCAATAGAGGCAGATATCACCGGCTTTCCTCCAGCCAGATATTCCGGTGTTTTAGTTGGGCTAATAAACTTCGTGCTTTCATTCAGTAAAAAAGGGATCATCGCCACATCCCACCCTCTTAAATATTCCGGCAATTGATCGTAAGTTTTGCCTCCTAGATAAAATATATTTTCATGTTTAGGCAGAGTTGCAGGGTCAATCTTAACCACCGGACCAATTATTACAAAATTCCAGTTCGGTTTAGCAGAAGCCACGGCATTCAACAAATCAAGATCAAATCTTTCGTCAATTACACCATAAAATCCAAACCTTGGATGTGGAATTTGTTTTTGATCTTCCGGATCGTTTGCTGCTAATCTTGCTTTGGCAAAATGCTCTTTATCGATACTGCTGGGAAAAGCATATATATTTTTATGTTCGTTCTTTTTAGCTTGATATAAGGTTTCCCCACCTGTAAAAACCACATCAGCAAGAGTCAGTAGTTCCCGCTCCAATGATTTAAGCTCGGGTGGCGCAAACTTAAAGTTCGAAAGCTCATCCATACAATCGTACACTACCACATCCGGCTTTAATTGTCGTGAAAACTTTAAAGGGATCGGCGTGTAATACCAGGCAAGATGATTAGAGATTGAATGGTCAATTAAAATCTTATCTAGAATTGTTTTTAATTCATTGATGATATCACTTTCATTTAATTGATGGGCTAATTGAGGTGTGATAACATTGACGCTCCCATTCTTTTCTAAACTATAAGAAGATTGGTTAATGTCAGAAAAAGTCGGCTCTTCTATATAAAAAACTCTATAATTATTAGCGAAGCGGCTGATTAAGTGCTGGGGTCGCTGGTAGACAAAATTCCATCTTAGATGGCAATAACATATCAAATCCATTCTTAAAACTCATTTAAAGTGATATTAATCCCGAAAAGCCAACTCAAATAATGCGATTTATATGCCAATACATTTTAAGACGTATTGCATCTGTTTTCACGAAATAAGTAAGTTCTTTCGTGTAAAAAAATCCTCATAGCCTTTTGCAGAGCGGAGTTGAGGAAATTTGAATGGTTTAGAAAACCTTGGATTACATAGGACGTAAAAAATCATACCAATTGTACCCTTTAGAAGAAATTTGGGGCTAACAGGGACTCTCAGCGTATTTGACCGTTTAAAAAGCAAAAATAATCAACTAATCGGGAAAAGCATTATAATATTCTATTGCTTTTTTAAGATCATCAGGTGAGTCGATAGCAATGCCAACGAAATCAGTAAGCACCATTTTAATTGGAATACCCATTTCCAGGAATCTGAGGCATTCTAGCTTCTCAATTGCTTCAAGAGGTGTAAGCCGCCAGGAGGTAAACTTTAAAAGCGCAGGCTTTCTAAAAGCATATACGCCAATGTGCTGATAATAATTTGAAATGGCCGTACTTTCCCGTGAGTAAGGAATAACACTCCTGCTAAAAAACAGCGAATTCATTTTACTGTCTACAACTACCTTTACCCGGTTTGGATCTTGTATTTCTGACTTTTCCGTTAATTTTTTCATTATGGAGGCAACCTGCACATGTTCTTCATCAGAATCAAAAACTTGCAATAGCCTTCTGAGAGCATTCTGATCAATAAATGGCTCGTCTCCCTGAACATTTAATATAATATCTGCATCGATTGACTCTGCAGCCTCAGCAATTCTGTCTGTCCCGCTTTCATGTTCCTTTTTACTTTTAATGGCATAACCGCCATTTTCAGTAATTTCCTTAAAGATAACATCACTATCTGTAACCACAATTACCTCGTCAAAGAGTAAAGTTGCTAATGTATTATCATAAGTATGGCGAATAATTGACTTATCACCTATGATTTGCATTAGTTTACCAGGAAATCTGGAGGCGTTATACCGGGCAGGTATCATTGCAATCCGATTCATCAATCCTGGTTTTGGGGTAAATGCTCACTTTCATAACCGCACTCACCGCATTGGTAAACATTTGTGGTTGACACCGCGTACGAAGCAAAAAGCCACGATAAGAAGGCAACTACGAGATTAGGAGCGTCTTGTTTTGCGATGAGGTGAATGTCATTTGCGCCACACTTAGGGCATTCAGCACTTTTGCGATAGTCTTCATCATATTCACGCAACAACGCTCTGGCTTCTATTTGGTTTCCACTATGCGTTACCAGCTTTATACCACCAATTGCATTCGTTAGCAAGGGATCAATGGTAACGGTATACTCGTCTTTTAAAAAACAGCGGATTCCTCGGCTTTCCAGCCAGGTCAAAACAATGTTGGCAGAGAAATAATTATCAAAGGAACGGAGTTCTGTAACGCCCATATTCTTAATTATTTAACATAAGGGGCATTACTAACATCAATAATTCTTCGCCTTCATTTGCTTCAGCAGGCTTAATGATGCCGGCTTTGGTTGGCGTGCTTAATTCTATGGTTACTTCATCAGTTTCAGCAGCACTAAGCATTTCAATCAAAAATTTTGCATTAAACGCAATTTGTAAATCTTCTCCATTGTATTGGCAAGACATACGCTCATTGCCTTCAAAACTAAAATCCATATCCTGGGAAGCCAATTGCAGTTCGCTGCCGCTAATAGTTAAAGCGACCTGGTTAGTGCTTTTATTACTAAACACACTTACTCTTCTCAAGGCGCTTTGAAAATCGGCCTTGTTAACAGTTAATTTAAAGGGATTATCGAGCGGAATAACCACTTTATAGTCAGGGAAACGGGCATCAATCAGGCGACAAACCAGTTCTGTGCCCTCATGCTTTACAAAAAAATGGCTGTTGTTATAAGAAATCTGAAGTTCATCTTCATTTAAAGGCAGCGCACTTTTTAAGAGGTTTAAAGGTTTTTTGGGAACGATAAAATTTTCTGCCTGCGGGCAACTTACATCAGTCCTTTTATATCTAACTAAACGGTGCGCATCGGTCGCAACACAGGTTATTCCGTCTTTGCTCAGTTCAAAGAAAACACCTGTCATTGCCGGCCTTAAATCATCACTACTTACGGCAAACAGACTTTTACTAATTGCTGTTACCAGCGCAGATGATGGCATCACAAATTCAGTGGCATTATCTGCAACAGGTTCTTTCGGAAAGTTATCCGGGTTTTCACCCATGATCTTATACTTACCGTTGCTGCTAGTCATCTCAATAGTAAAATTTTTATCAATATTGAAAGTCAATGGCTGATCGGCAATATTTTTAAGTGATTCTAAAAGTATTTTTGAAGGCACACAAATCTTTCCGCTTTCCTTAGCTTCAACAGGCAAATGTACTTTCATGACGGTTTCAAGATCTGTAGCGACAACAGTTAATTGATTCTTGTCAATCTCGAACAAAAAATCTTCTAATATTGGCAGCACAGTATTAGCGTTTATTACCCCACTGATCTGTTGAAGATGCTTTAGCAACTGAGACGAAGAAACAATAAACTTCATATAGAATAGGTATTACATTAAGATAGCCAAAGATAAAGTTTGCAGGCTATACCTTTATTAAAATCTAAAAAGAGCATTTTAAAACAATTTATAATTTACTGATCTAAACAAAACAATTGTTTATTCAAAAAGAAACACTTCAATCTGCCTGGCCAAAAATTAAATACTACTGCGCTTTCCAGGAAAGAGCACATCAGGAAGTACGCAATAAGCTTTACGAATATGGTTTGCATAAAGTAGACGTAGAACTACATATTTCAAGATTGATTGAAGAGAATTATTTAAATGAAGAACGGTTTGCCATTCAATTTGCAGGTGGCAAGTTTCGTATGAAACATTGGGGAAAGATAAAAATTCAGTACGAGTTAAAGGCAAAAGGCGTTGGTGAATATGTGATTAAAAATGCGCTAAAAACTATTCCTGCCTCTGATTATGAACGCACAATCGAAAAACTAGCCGATCAAAAATTTAAAACGTTAAAGAGCGAAAAGAATCACCTTATACGCAAAAAGAAAATGCAGGATTTCCTGCTGCAAAAAGGTTATGAGCGATCTTTAATAATCTCAATAATCTCAAAAATAACGGCGAAAGAAAACAAATAAACTAGCGATGAGTTTAACGGTTACATTAATACAAACCAGTCTTTTCTGGGAAGACAAACAAGCAAACCTGGATATGCTGGCAGAAAAGATCAATGGCATTCCTGAAAAGACAGAAATTGTAGTTCTTCCCGAAATGTTCAGCACGGGCTTTAGTATGAAAGCCGAAGCTCTCGGTGAAGAAATGAATGGAGAAACCATCAGTTGGATGAGCAGGATGTCTACTCAGAAAAAAATTATTTTAACAGGCAGTGTTATTATAAAGCAAGACTATAAATTCTATAACCGCCTGATCTGGATGCTGCCGAATGGTGAATATGGTTATTATAATAAACGCCACCTGTTTGCTTACGCCAGGGAAAATCAATTTTATACCGCAGGAAATAAAAGACTGATTACACAGGTTAAAGGCTGGAAGCTGAATACACAGGTTTGTTACGATTTGCGTTTCCCGGTATGGGCCCGCCAGTCGTTTAAAAAGGCTGAGAATGATTCGCCGGCATTTGAATATGATATTCTTATGTATGTAGCTAATTGGCCAGCTGTAAGAGCAATGGCGTGGAAAACGTTACTTAAAGCAAGAGCAATAGAAAATCAGTGCTTCGTTATCGGGTTAAATATTGTTGG
>JBDSRT010000268.1:0-6055 GCA_039929165.1 Ginsengibacter sp. | reverse complement strand
ATCAGCATAGCTGCCATGGCAACAGACTCTGACGGTACTGTAAGCAAGATAGACTTCTACAATGGTAGCACCTTACTAGGTTCAGACAACACAAGCCCATACACATATAGCTGGAGCAATGTAGCAGCCGGATCATACACGATCACAGCTAAAGCAACAGACAACAGCGGAACGGTGACAACATCAACATCAGTAGCTGTAAGTGTAAACGCCCCTGCTAACGTAGCACCTGCTGTAAAAATGATCAGCCCTGTAACAAGCTCAACTTTTACATCACCCGCATCTATAGCAATAAGCGCTGATGCTTCTGACATAGACGGAACAATCGCTAAAGTTGAATTTTATAATGGTACAACTTTAATACAAACTGAAAATATAGCACCATATGCCTTTACCTGGAGCAATGTAGCAGCCGGATCATACACGATCACAGCTAAAGCAACAGATGATAAAGGTGCAGTAACCATTTCTGCCTCAGTTGCGGTAAGTGTGACAGCGCCTGTGGTTGCTAATGTAGCACCAGTGGTAGCATTAACAAGCCCTGCTGCAGACGCCAGCTTCACTTCACCGGCCACTATAAGCATAGCTGCCACAGCAACCGATGCGGATGGTACAGTGAGCAAAGTAGAATTTTACAATGGTTCAACTTTAATCGGTTCAGACAATACAAGCCCATACACTTATAGCTGGAGCAATGTAGCAGCCGGATCATACACGATCACAGCTAAAGCAACAGATAATGATGGAGCGGTAAAAACTTCTGCCTCAGTTGCAGTAAATGTAACAGCGCCTGTGGTTGCAAATGTAGCGCCCGTGGTAGCATTAACAAGCCCTGCTGCAAACGCCAGCTTCACTTCACCTGCCACTATCAGCATAGCTGCTGCAGCAACAGATTCGGATGGTACAGTGAGCAACGTGGACTTTTACAATGGCAGCACATTACTAGGTTCAGACAATACTAGCCCATACACTTATAGCTGGAACAATGTAGCAGCGGGGTCATACACGATCACAGCTAAGGCTACAGATGATAAAGGAGCGGTAACAACTTCAGCTTCGGTTGCGGTAAGCGTGACAGCGCCTGTTAATGTAGCGCCAGTGGTAAAAATTACAAGCCCTACAAATAACTCAACGTTTAAGTCAGCTTCTTCTATTACAATTAGTGCTTCTGCTTCTGATATAGACGGACAAATTACTATGGTGCGTTTTTATAGTGAACTTGGTTTAATCAAAACCGAATATTCTGCACCATATATTTTTAGCACAACCAGTTTGCCTGTAGGAACTCATACCCTTATAGCAAAGGCCACGGATAATAGGGGAGCGGTGACAACTTCTGAAAGTGTTACCATTACAATAAATGAAATAGCTAACATTCCTCCAACAGTAATACTTACAAGCCCGAAGGTAGGAGCAACATTCACCTCACAGGCGAATATCCGGATCACTGCTAATGCGGCAGATGCCGATGGGACCATTAAGAAAGTTATGTTTTACAATGGAAGCACGTTAATTAAAACTGAAAACTACGCACCCTATGACTTTACCTGGAGCATTGTAAGTGCCGGAACATACACAATTACTGCCAGGGCTGTTGATAATGATGGTGCAATAACAAGATCAACTACTGTAACAGTAACAGTCAATGAACCAGCTAGTCTAACTGCGGCAGTAGGGGCAGAGACTGTGAAGTTAGCTTCAGAAACTCAGTCTCCAAGTATCAGTGTTAGCCCTAATCCGGTATTCAATACCATGAATGTGTCTACTAAAATGTTCAAAAATAACGAGGCAATTTTTGTCTCCATATTATCCTCTACGGGAAATATTCTTCAAACTATGAAAATAGCATCACCTTCTCAATCCTTTAAAGTAGATGTTTCATCTTTAGTTAATGGGAGTTATTTTGTGCAAGCGGTTAGCGGAAACCAAAAAGCAATTTACCAGTTCATTAAGCAATAAACACTTCATCAATCAGACTTAAAGCCTGGCGAAAGCCGGGCTTTTTTTATAAACCTTTTTTAAATTTTATTTAAACATGTAGCTGATTTAATAATAAATCCACTGAAGGTGCGTTTTAAAAGCCTATGGTTAGTTAAATGTTCCTGGATATTGATATTAAAACTTAAAAACATTAATTTCGTCACTTAAACCAACAACCTTGATCACCTGAGTTGTAATAGGCTTCGGTGAGAGACAAAACCCCTTCAAATGAAACTAAAACACACCTTACCTGCATTATTGATAATAATACTATTTGTTATCAGTTGCGGAAAAGATCCTAAAGTGGTTGATGAACCTAAAGTAACTTTTTCAAATACGTCGGTCACAAATGTTACTTCTTCAAAGGCGTTAATAACAAGTCAATTGGACATAAGTGGCGGTTTACAGGTTACAGAGCAAGGTTTTGTTTTAGGTACTGCTGCAAACCCAACTGTAAGCGATTTAAAAAAGAAATCGGACACTTTAAAAACCGGAACATATTCCCTCCAGATTAATGCTTTATTGCCTAATACAACTTATTATGCAAGGGCATATGCTATAGCATCTGACGGTAAAACCTACTATGGCGATGACATTACCATTAGTGTTAAGGGTATAGCACTCGAAGACAATTTTGGAGGCGGTATTGTTGTGTGGTTGGATGCTACAGGCCAACATGGCATTGTTGCTGCGCAGCAAGGGCTCAATTTTTCTGCTGAATGGGGTTGCAAAGGAACTCATGTACCTGGTACTCTCGCCGAAATAGGCAGTGGACAGGCCAATACTAATGCAATACTTAAAACATGCAGCAACACAACCAAAGCTGCTAAGTTTTGTGATACACTTACCCTTAATGGCTTTAAAGATTGGTATCTTCCATCTAAAGATGAACTTTCATTATTATATGAGCATCGGGCGGCAATAGGATTTAGTAATACCGAAAGATGGAGTTCAACGGAAGGTGATAATTTTAATTCAGCCTGGGCTCAACCCTTTGACCCCACTAATGGTGCTCCTTTGCAATTAGATAAATCAACTGTTCACGGCGTTAGACCGGTACGTTCGTTTTGATTTGTGCCACTTGTACAAGAGGTATACTTAAACCGATTTAGTACCATTTCAATCTAGATGAGAAGTTTCATTGTTAAGTCTGTCACGTTTTTGGTTATCGCCTCAATTTTACCCCTGATTGTATTATGGTATTTGTTCGTAACAAATAAGTTTGAATCGTTTGTAAATGGGGCAGAAGTGTATGCTTCGATAAAAATGAGTAAGGAAAAAAGCAAAAAGAAAAAGCTTTTACTGGGAGATAGTGTCGCCAAGCAATTGGTAATGTATAATAAAGATAATTCTCAAATCAACTCTCTTGCCTGCAATCAGGCAGTAAGCATGGTAGGGCATTACCTGCTATTTAAAAATTACCTTGCTGCAAATAATAAAATCGATACGTTGGTTGTTCTTATTAACCCTCTTGTATCTTTTAAAAACAACTTAGATCAACTCTTTACCTTTCATTATTTCCTAAAACCGTTTTATACGGAACACAATAAATCGGAGTTTTCCGAAATGGTGTATAATCAAATTCATAAAATTCCATTTTATAGCGCTTCCCAATTTCCCTTCATCAAAGCAACCAATTGGAGCCCTGATTTTAAATCAACAGATCCTAAACTAACAACATTCCTTTCCCCGATATCGAGAGAATACTTATTAAAAATTAAGGACTTGGCCGAACAGAATAATATTACTCTACTAATTTATCCACCCCCTTTGAGACAGAGCTTAAAACCATCAATTGATTCAATACGTGCCAGTGATATCAATGTTCAAGGGTTAGAAAAAGAGTTCAATGTCTATTTTAATAGAGTTAAGTATATAGATGATCAATTTTATGTGGATCAGCCACATTTTAAAAAGAAATTTTTAAAATCTCATCCTAATTTACTTTCAGAAATATTGTAATATCTGAACAGGTTTAATACGTAAGGTTCAAACAGGCATCATGCTTTTTAATTCAATTGAGTTTTTTATATTCCTCCCAATAGTTTTTATACTGTATTGGTTTGTAACAAAAAAAAATCTAAAAACTCAGAACCTACTACTATTAGCGGCAAGCTATTTTTTTTACGCATGCTGGGATTATAGATTTCTCTTTCTCTTAATGTTCTCAACTTTTTTAGATTATTTTACCGGGCTGAAAATTTATGAGTCGAAAACAAAGTTTCAAAAAAAATTCTGGCTGTGGCTAAGTATTTCAGTCAACCTCGGGTTTCTCGGAATTTTTAAATATTATAATTTCTTTGCTACTTCATTTGCTGAAGCGTTAGGTCATTTGGGTGTTCATGCTGACTTTTGGACGTTAAGTGTAATATTACCTGTAGGTATATCTTTCTATACATTTCATGGGTTATCTTATGTTATTGATATTTATAAAGACAGAATAATTCCCGTAAAGAATTACGTTGAATATTCTCTTTTTGTTAGTTTTTTTCCACTACTTGTAGCAGGGCCTATCGAGAGAGCAACGCATCTGCTACCACAAATACAGAAAAAGCGAGAATTTAATTATTCAAAAGCGGTGGATGGTCTGCGTCAAATTCTGTGGGGGTTATTCAAAAAAATTGTAATTGCTGATAATTGTGCTGAATACGCCAATAAAGTTTTTATGTACCCTGCCGACAATTCCGGTAGCACTTTAGTAGTAGGAGCTATTTTTTTTGCTTTTCAAATTTATGGTGATTTTTCAGGCTACTCTGATATTGCCTTAGGAACCGCACGTTTATTTGGAATTGATTTGCTAAGGAATTTTGCCTTTCCGTATTTTTCCAGGGATATAGCAGAATTTTGGAGGCGTTGGCATATTTCTCTGTCAAGCTGGTTTAGAGATTATGTCTATATACCTTTAGGTGGAAGTAAAGGTGGTTTATGGATGAAAATTAGAAACACTTTTATTATCTTTTTACTTAGCGGATTCTGGCATGGTGCAAACTGGACCTTTATAGCGTGGGGCGCTCTAAATGCCATTTATTTCTTGCCACTCCTTTTACTAAATACAAATAGAAATAATCTGGAAATAGTTGCCCAAGGAAGACTCCTGCCAAGTTTTAGGGAACTTCTAAATATGGCGACAACTTTTATGCTAACCACCTTTGCGTGGATTTTTTTCAGAGCCGAAGATCTGCATCATGCATTCAGTTATATCTCGAGAATTTTTTCCCGGTCATTATTTACAGTACCTGAGTTATCTACACAAACAGGCTTGCTTTTAATATTGTTTATAGCTGTTGAATGGATCGGGAGGGAGAATAAGTACGCAATACAACATATAGGTTTAAGATGGCCCAGGTTTATAAGATGGGTATTCTACTATTCCATAACTTTAGCTATTTTCATTTTTGCCGGAAAAGAACAGCCATTCATATATTTCCAATTTTAGGTAAATCCTAGAATTATTTTCTATCGGACGCTAATTGGCATGATTTTATCTAATCCTTAGTCTCTTCTCTATTTTTCTGCCATACAGACTTTGTCATTGATAATGAACTACTTAATGATGATAAGGGCAGAAGTGTAAAAATATTTCCACAATTGATAAATATTAAATTTTAGGCCCTTATATTTGCGGAATAATAATTTTATCGTCTAAAATTAAAAAAAAGTCACTAAAAGGAAAATTCTTGTTTTTACAATATCTCAAAGATTTCATTAATTAAAACTTTATAAATGGGTAAATAACTCTACGCAAAAATCAATATTAAATCAGCTTTCACTATGAAGTCTTTCTTATCCGTTCTCTTAGTTTTATTAGTCAGTTATGCACATGCTACCAACTATTACTTTTCATCTTCTTCAGGTGACGATTCCCGAACTGCGTCTCAAGCTAAATCATCGTCTACGCCCTGGAGATCAATCAATAAATTAAACTCCATATTTACAATTTTACAGCCAGGTGACGCAGTTTTATTTAAAAGAGGTGACACATTTTACGGAACAATTACCGTTCGGAAGTCCGGTTCTTCAACAAGTCCTATACTTATTTCGGCATACGGTTCTGGGATTAAACCCATTATAACCA
>JBDSRT010000267.1:0-6704 GCA_039929165.1 Ginsengibacter sp. | reverse complement strand
TATGGGTTGAACAATATCTTGCAAGTGGCGTAGTAGCGATAATGGTATCATCGTCTCCTATTTGGTTTGTTGTTTTAGATAAGCCAAACTGGGAAAACAATTTCAGCAGTAAGAGTACAATAGCAGGCTTGCTAATTGGTTTTGCAGGTGTCATGTTATTGTTTAGTGAGAAGATTGCAGATGCTTTTTCAACCACAAAAAATCATCAAGAGATTGCAGGGATGTTTATCTTAATATTGGGATCTATAGCCTGGGCAGGTGGCTCTCTATATTCAAAGTATAAGTCGGCTAATGGATCGGCGGCTGTTAATAGCGCCTGGCAAATGCTTGCCGCAGGCATTGCCTTTATTCCAGGGAGCCTTTTACTAGGTGAGCCGCAACACCTGCAATGGCATGCTATTCCAATGAATGCCTGGCTGTCTTTACTATACCTTGTTTTCTTTGGCTCCATAGCGGGGTTTAGTGCTTATGTATGGTTGCTTAAAGTAAGGCCCGCAACTCAGGTAAGTACCCATGCCTACGTAAACCCTGTGGTAGCAGTTATATTGGGTGTATTGTTTGCAGGCGAAGTGATCTCACTTACGCAGGTTATTGGTCTTATAGTTATTCTTTCAAGTGTGTTGATGATAAATCTTGTTAAGTACCGTAAAGAGCGACAATTAAACAAGTCTAATGTGTCAATGGAAAGAGATTAAATAGACATCTTTCTAATGACTCTTAAATCTATCTGTGTAAATAAGCTATCCATCTCTACAATTCATTACGGGACGCATGATATAGCATATACCAGTCCTGGTTATCAAGATTGATATCAAATGCACTCACGATGTTTCTTATTCTTTGTTCGCTTAATGTGCCAATAAGCGGCAGAGCGCCGAGTTTTATGAGCCAGGCCACAGCCAAAGATTCAATATCTGCGT
Organism: Ginsengibacter sp.; assembly: GCA_039929165.1. Classification (GTDB taxonomy): domain Bacteria; phylum Bacteroidota; class Bacteroidia; order Chitinophagales; family Chitinophagaceae; genus Ginsengibacter. Next base: position 5,784 of record JBDSRT010000267.1, on the reverse strand, counting down.
TATATTTCTCAGTGAGTTGCTGCAACTTTCTTCTCACTTTTACAGCCTGCGCATCTTCGCCATGCGCAATACGCCCTGCAGCCAAAGGAGCTGATGCAAGTGGGCGCATATATTTTTGTTTTATATAATCAATCTGCCCATTTTCAATTGCTGTGGTATTCAAAAGATTTAATTCGATATGATTGGTAACGATAGGTAAATTAAGATAGGCAGCCAGTAACTGATGTTGGAAAACTGAAAAATTTGCAACACCAATGTTTTTGATTTTACCTGATTCTTTTAATTGTCTTAAGGTGTAAGCTGTTTCTTCAAGATTGGAAATATGATCAAGATGATCCAACAAAAAGATATCGATATAGTCTGTTTTTAGGCGACGCAAAGAGTTATCCACGCTGGTTAAAATATGTTCCCTCGATGTATTGTAATGCTTGATCTTAACATCTGGCTGGCTGGCATCCGGCAACCGTAAACCACATTTTGTAAATAACACAATGTCTTCTCTCTTAAAAGATTTGCGACTCATGGCTTCTCCAAAAACTGACTCGCATTTATAAGAACCATATAAATCTGCATGATCAAAAGTATTAATGCCAACTTCAAGACAAAGATTTACGATCTTCTCCATGGTAGCCGCATTACCTTCCTTTTCGTTCCAGCGGTAGAATCCATAAATTGCCGGCGAAACCTTCGGCCCTGAATCACTTAAATAAATTTTTTCCATGGCAGTTTATTTAAAAAAGCAACCAGTTTTTCACTTGGCGTGCAATTTAAAAAACTAAATATAGTGTGAAAATTATTGATAGATTTTAGAAATTGAGCTTTAGCAGGCTGCCACCTCCGGCAAAGAAAAATAAAAGGTTGAACCTTTGCCATGCTCGCTTTTCACACCGATCTTTCCATCGTGACGATGCACAATTTCAGAGGCAACAAATAATCCTATACCAAAGCCCGGAAAGCGTTTTTCATTCTTGCCTTCAACCCTGTAAAATCTCTCAAATATTTTGTTCTGGTCTGTCTTTTTTATGCCAATGCCATAATCAGTGATTGATACGCTTAAATTGTTATCCTCAAAAAAAGAGCGCACTTCAACCTGTTTTATTTCAGGCGAATATTTCACGGCGTTAATTAAAAGATTTGTTAACACTTGCCCGATCCTGTCACGGTCAGCACAAACCGATGCGTTGTTTGCATTATTCAAAAAATCTATTTTATAACCGGGATTAATATTTTTAACCTCGTCAATAACTTCGCTGATAAGGTTTGTCAAAACAAAATTTTCTTTGTTTAAAGACAAACTGCCGGACTTAATCTTGGACACATCAAGCAATTCAGAAATAAGCTTTGTTGTTTTTGTAACCTGTTTATTTACGATGTTTAGAGCGTTGTTTAAAAAACTATCCTCGCCTTTGCCGTATTTATATTGCAACAATTGTATGTAACCGGTAATAGACGTTATCGGCGTTTTTAATTCATGGCTTACCATACCTATAAAATAATCCTTCTCATCTGACTGCTCTTTTATTTCCTGTATGTCTGTACTTGTACCTACCCACATTTTTATATTACCCTTAATATCTCTCTGCGGTACAGCCCTGCTCAATTGCCACCTGTAATCGCCATCCGCTCTTCTAAAGCGGTGTTCAAACACAAAATCTTTTCCGCTGGAAATGGCCTCTAGCCAAAGTCTCACATTTTCATCTCTTTCCTCAGGATGAACAATTTGCAGCCAGCCATTTTTCTCAATCTCTTCCGCTGTAAGCCCTGAATAATCATAGACCGCTTTATTAAAATAATTTAGATTGCCTTTTGCATCTCCGGTCCAAACAAATTGCGGCATCGCATCTGCCAAAAGTTTAAATCTCTCGGAGGTTAATTTTAAATTTTCTTCATATTTTTTTTGTTCATTAACATTGGTAAAAGCGCCTATCCATTTATCAATATTTCCCTGCTCATCTCGTATCGGCTCACCGTTTACATAAAACCAATAATACTTGCCCAGCTTGTTTTTTATACGGACTTCGGTTTTATAAATTTTACCGGATGCGAGAGAGTCGCTCCAGGTTTGTATAATATTATCCCAATCATCAGGATGAACTATTTGTTGAAACGAAGCGCTATCCTGAGGATCAAGACCTGTGAATTCTTTCCATCGCTTGGAAGCGAATAACTGCACACCTTTCTTATCAGTTGTCCAAACCATTTCCGGTAAAGAATCAGCAAGCTCTCTAAATTCCTTTGCATTTTCTTCTATCTTATTTTTTGCTAAAACCTGTTCGGTCACATCGCTGGCAACTGCCATCACGCCCGCTATCGCACCATTGCTTTCGCGGTAAGCTTCATAAACAAAATTGATATAAACCGTTTCTGTAGATCCTCTTCGTGGCAGAATAGTCGGGCGACCATAGGCTTTGAATGTTTCACCGGTTTCATAAACATGTTTCAGCAATTCTTCAAAACCAACACCTTTCACTTCGGAAAGCCCTTCAAACAACGGTTTAAACATAATGTCTTCGGCAGGCTTTCCCCAAAGCTCAAGCATGCGGTCATTAGCTATATCTACTACAAAGTCTTTCCCGGTAAGAATACACATAGCAACCGGCGCCTGGAGAATCATATTACGAAGATTGCTTTCACTTTCTTCAATATGTTGTTTGGCCAATGCCAGTTCGGTTACTTCTGCGGCAGTATTCATTACGCCATACACTTTACCAAGGCTATCAAACAATGGCGTGAAACTATAATTAAAATAAAAAGATCTTAGCCTGTTATCAACTACAATATCTATACGCTGATTCACCGCATGAAAGGGAAGACCTGTTGTATAAACATCATCAACCTGGTTAAATATATCCTGGTTATCTAATTCGGGCAACACGTCTGTATAAAGTTTGCCAACTACATCGTTACCCTTTCCCCAAACATCCATAATAGCCTGGTTGGCGATCTGTATTCTTTTTTCCCGGCCAATATATACAGCAATCGGGAAAGGGGCACTTTTAACCAGGCTCAAAACCTGCTGCTCACTTTCCTTCAATTTTTTACTATTGTTCACCCGGTCGGTAACATTCATAGCCATATTCATAACCGCATATATTTCTCCAGCAGTATTTTTTAAAGGCTTATAGGTATAATCGAAGTAATAGGTACTGGTAACACCATTGATCATCAGATCCGCCGGCTCTTCTACAGCTTGATAAATTTCGCCGGTTATAAATACGTTCTTCAAAATATCAAGAAAAGGCTGGCCGTTAAGTTCAGGCACAGCTTCCTTTAAAGGTTTACCTAATGCCTCCTGATCTTTACCCCAAAAATCAAGCATAAGTTTATTGGCCACTTCTATTATCATGTCTTCACCAACAAACACACAGGTTGCGACAGGTGCCTGTTCTATTAAGTTCCTGAATTTGGTTTCACTTTCTTCAATTTTTTTACGGTTATTAATTTGATCCGTTACATCCTGGCAAAGCGCAACGATGCCGGCAATAGTGCCATTGGCTTCTTTATAAGGCTGGTAAATAACATTTAAAAAACCTTCCTTTTTTTCACCATTATGGGTAACAAAATATGGATGACCGTATAAATAAACAGATTCACCTGTATGAATGACCTCATCTATCAAAGAGCGGAAATATGGCTCTGCCTCAGGTATAACATCAAACAAAGGTTTATGAAGTAAGTCTTTAACCGGGCGGTCAATAAGCTTTCCGTAAGCTTCATTTAAAATCTGCACTGTTAGTTCTTCGCCGGTTAACACAACCATACCAACGGGAGATTCTCTAATAAGATTTTGAAAGCGCTGTTCGCTTTCTACAAGACCAGCTTCTTTTTGTTGCAGCTTTAATTTTGTAACTACATTTTCTGTTACTTCCAAAGCGCTCACCAATACTCCCCGGGCCTTATCATCATCCTGCACATAATATGGCTGGAAAACAATGTTTAAATACAATTCTTCCTTTTTGCCATGTCTTATGAAATTAACAGCAGTCTCATAAGCTTCATAAGGTTTACCTGTTTCCATTACTTCATCCAGTATGCCACTAATCCCCTGCTCTTGTAATTCAGGTAATACTTCATCAAGAGATTTGCCCAAAACATTTTTTTCTTTTCCCCATAAGGTCATGCTGCGGCTATTGGCCAGCTTAATGATATGTTGCGGCCCTTCTATAATATGTATAGCAACCGGCAATTGCATAAGCAGGTTTTGTGCCTGTTCCATATCTTTAAACTTAAGCTCAATTTGCCCGGCTTTTATTTTCTCTGTGATATCTTCTGCTGTATGAATAATGTATTTTACATTTCCCTGGCTATCAAGAACGGGCTTGTTTGTCACCTGCCAGTAGTTCTCTGCAAATATGCCATTACTGGTAGGCATGTCATACCGCTGAACTGGTAACTGGTGAATTTTTTTTTCAGAAATTACTGTAAGGAAGGAAGCGGTTAAATTGTTTTTGCCCGTGAAATCTTTATCATCAGGACTTGCGGGGAAAGCTTCGAATAAACTCTTACCAATGGTATCTTTTCTGTTCTTATTGGAAGGACGGAGATAATCGTCTGTTGTTGCAAGAATTGTAAAGTGAGGTGCATCAACAGCAAGCAAAGCACTACAGCCAGGCATTTGCTCAAAAGCCAATTTAAAATCTATGTTAGCCTCTTTCAGTTGTGGGTTAAAAACATCGGGGCCGGTACTCATTAAAGGAAAATATTTCGCCCTAAATTATAACTTTTATTTCCGGTTTGAAATGGATAGGTGACAGAATTGTCTAAATATTATATTAGCCAGTATCGATATAAAAAAGGTTGTATCTAGAGCAACCGCTTTAGATACAACCTAATAAAAACTTCCGGAAAATTCTATTTGTTCTCAGCAGATTGAAGTCTTACGAACCTAAACCAGCTCAGGCTGATTAATGTGCCTTAAAAAAACAACATCTGTTCCTGCTGCAATATTTATTTTAAATCCAATGCCGGGGCGCACTGCCTGGTGTTTTGGCGCTTTTTTTAAAGGATCAGAACTTTCAATAGTTTTCACCATTTCAAGCACCGTTTCTTTATTATCACTATAGGTATAAAACCTATCGCCAACCTTAAGATTTTCTATTGTTGTAAGTGTGTTACGTTCCATAGTGTAATGTACCCATTTTTGGCCGCTTCACCAATTATATAAGTTGGTAATGTAAAGCGAGCCTGCTTACAATTATTGCTGATCTTTCGGGTTATTGTTCATTAATGTTTTAATAAATGATGACATATGCGCATCCAAATTTTCATCATAGGTAAACATGAATGTGTCAGCTACTTCTTTTGCTATTCTTCTATAAAGATTGATCATGTGATCCAAAGCTCTCCAACTACTGGCTTCATCAAAATTTGAGAAGCAATTACAAAGCATATTCCAAAGAGTTTCATCAAGCCAGCTTTGCATTTCTCTGCCATAAAGTTTAGGATGAAATGCTGTATGCTGTTTGTTAAGATGATGCCATTGCAACATCTCTAATAAAAATGCTTTGGCATCTTTATCTCTAACTTTTGCTGACCATAGGTCATTGCGCTTTAAATATTTTGCGATGTGATAACATTCAAACCAAAATTCATTTTCATTATTTTGAAAGGACTTTTTATCAGGCGCTGAAAGTTGATAAGCACTAAAATCAGGAATCGGAAATTTCGCAGCCAGCCCTGTTTTATCAAGCAATATTTTATAGCCATTTTTATAGGCATCTGGCAATGTTGCTTCAGCGGCAAGCTTGTATAGAAGTTCTGCGGGATGAAAAGAAAAATCAACTT
>JBDSRT010000266.1:0-3533 GCA_039929165.1 Ginsengibacter sp. | reverse complement strand
AGCCAGTTTCATTCGCAATATTCTGAAGGCTTTTCTGTTGAAAAAGATCTTGAACGGATTGGTGTTGTTAATCAAACTACAATGCTGGCAAGCGATACGCAAGCCATAGCTGAGTTTTTAAAAGAAGTGATGCAAACAAAATACGGCTTAACGGATGAAACTATTTCAGCACGTTTTGCTGACACCAGGGATACCTTATGTTATGCAACGAATGATAATCAAAGTGCAGTGTATGGCATGCTTGACGTTGATGCCGATCTTGCTATTGTTGTTGGTGGTTACAACAGTTCAAACACATCTCATCTTGTTGAGTTATGCGAAGAAAAATTGCCAACTTACTACATTAATTCAGATGATAAAATCTTAGACAGAGATCACATACATCATTTCAATTTACACGATCATAAAGCGCAGATAACAGCGGATTTTTTACCACATAAAACACTTGTAAAAATATTGATAACAAGCGGAGCCAGTTGCCCTGATGCCTTAGTTGAAGGTGTTATTGAAAAGCTTGTTTCTTTCTTCCCGGATGCAATGCCAGTGGGCGAAATTGAAACTCAATTTGCCTTATCAACTTAATCTTTGTTTTACTAATTTCAATGCAAAGTCCAGTTGTTCTTTTTGGGTAAGATTAGTGTTGTCGAGTTCTATGGCATCATTTGCTTTTCTTAACGGACTTACCTCACGATGTGAATCCATATAATCTCTTAGTTCAAGATTTGTTTTTACCTCAGCCATCGTAACGTTGGGATTCTTTTCAAATAATTCTTTAAATCTTCTTTCAACTCTTACTGCACCATCGGCTGTCATAAATATCTTAAGATCAGCATTAGGAAAAACTGTTGTGCCAATATCTCTGCCATCCATTACAATGCCTTTATTGCTGCCCATGGCATGTTGTTGTTTTACGGCATAGTGCCTCACCTCTTTAATTGCAGCTACGTCGCTAACTTTTTCTGCAACCACCATATCTCTTATTACATACTCAACATTTTCATCATTTAAATAGATCTCAGCATCTCCGGTTTTTTCGTTTTGTATAAACTTCAATTCGATGTTCTTTAAAGCCTGCTCCACTTCTTTGCTTTCAGTCCAGTCAATATGATTTCTTAAGAAAAATAAAGTGATGGCTCTGTACATTGCACCGCTGTCAATATAAATATAGCCAAGCTTTTTAGCCAGCTGTTTAGCCAGTGTGCTTTTGCCGCATGAAGACCAGCCGTCAATAGTAATTATGATTTTGTCTGCCATGTTTACAAAGATGATTGTAAAACTATGACTCAAATTTCAAAAATATCAGCGCAAAAAAAATGCTATGCGAATTGCATAGCATTTTTTATAAAATATACAATGAATTTAAGCTGAAGATTTTTCTTCTTCCTCTATCTCTTTTTTAATTGTAAAAGATATTTGTGATGTTTCCTGGTTCAACTCTGCTACAAGTGTATCACCATTTTTTATATTCATATTCAATATCTCTTCGGCTAAAGGATCTTCAAGATATTTTTGAATAGCCCTATGTAATGGCCTTGCCCCAAATTGCGCATCATAGCCTTTTTCTGCAATAAACTTTTTAGCTTCTTCACTCAATTCAAGTTCAAACCCAAGATTGGTTAACCTCTTTTTAACACCTTTCATCAAAATATCGATGATCGAGAAAATGTTTTCCTGTGTTAACTGGTTGAAGATGACAACATCATCTATCCTGTTCAGAAATTCAGGACTGAATGTTCGCTTTAATGATTTTTCAATCACGGCTTTATTATTCTCATCCAGATTTTGAACACGTGATTGTGTAGCAAATCCAACACCATCACCAAAGTCTTTTAATTGCCTTGCGCCAATGTTAGAAGTCATGATGATCATCGTATTCTTGAAATCAATTTTTCTTCCTAAACCATCAGTTAACTGGCCATCATCAAGAACCTGCAATAAGATGTTGTAAATGTCCGGATGCGCTTTTTCAATTTCATCAAGCAATATCACTGAGTAAGGCTTACGTCTTACTTTCTCAGTTAGCTGGCCACCTTCTTCATAGCCTACATATCCCGGAGGCGCACCAATCAAACGGCTTACCGTGAATTTCTCCATGTATTCACTCATGTCTATTCTTATCAACGAATCATCGCTATCAAACATATACCTGGCGAGTGCACGGGCAAGTTCTGTTTTCCCAACACCAGTAGGACCAAGGAATATAAACGTACCGATCGGTTTTTTAGGATCTTTAAGACCAACCCTGTTACGCTGAATTGCTTTCACTACTTTTTGTATTGCTTCATCCTGGCCAACAACAGCACCAGTAAGATCTGTTGCCATGCGACGCAACTTTTCAGTTTCGGCCTGTACCATACGCTTAACCGGAATTCCCGTCATCATGCTTACAACTTCAGCAATAGCTTCTTCATCAATAGGAAATCTCTTGTGTTTACTTTCCTCTTCCCACTCAGCTTTAGCTTTCTCTAACTCTTCCTGTAAACGCTTTTCAGTGTCCCTTAAAGAAGCGGCTTCTTCAAAACGCTGGCTTTTGACAACCTTATTTTTTTCCTGCTTTATCTCTTCAATCTTTTTTTCCAGTTCGAGGACATCTTCCGGAACATTAATATTTTTAAGATGTACTCTTGCGCCTACTTCATCTAATACATCAATAGCTTTGTCAGGTAGCAACCTATCTGTCATGTACCTGTCACTGAGTTTAACGCAGGCGTCAATGGCCTCATCAGTATAATTTACATTGTGATAATCTTCATACTTACTTTTAATATTTATAAGTATCTGGATGGTTTCTTCAACGCTTGGCTGTTCAACCAATACCTTTTGAAACCTCCTGTCCAGAGCTCCATCTTTTTCAATGTACATTCTGTATTCATCAAGAGTAGAGGCACCAATACACTGCAGTTCGCCACGGGCAAGAGCCGGTTTAAATATATTTGATGCGTCAAGCGAACCACTTGCGCCACCAGCACCGACGATTGTATGTATCTCATCAATGAACAGGATAACGTCCCTGTTCTTCTCCAGCTCGTTCATTATAGCTTTCATTCTTTCTTCAAACTGGCCACGATATTTCGTTCCTGCAACAAGGGCTGCAAGGTCAAGCGATACCACTCTTTTATCAAATAGCACACGGCTAACTTTCCGCTGAATAATTCTTAAAGCAAGACCTTCTACAATGGCCGTTTTACCAACACCCGGCTCACCGATAAGTATTGGGTTATTCTTTTTACGACGGCTTAAAATTTGGGAAACTCTTTCGATCTCAATCTCCCTACCCACTATGGGATCGAGTGAGCCTGATTCTGCCAACCGTGTAATGTCTCTTCCAAAATTATCAAGAACAGGCGTTTTTGATTTTGGCTGTGCAGCACTGCCTTTAGCAGATTTTTGTTGTTGTGAATAAGACTTTTTCTCTTCATCAAACTCCTCGCCTTCGTCATCCTGGAACTCTGCTTTAGGATCTGTTTTTACATAGCCAAGTTCATTCTTGAACATGTCATAATCCACGTCAAATTGATTTAGTATTTGCGTTG